>NZ_JBSSBR010000064.1:0-1004 GCF_054059035.1 Thermostichus sp. MS-CIW-36 | reverse complement strand
CTCAAGGGGTACAATAGCAGCACTTAGCAAACCAACTTCGGAAGGAGGATGGATTGATCAGTAGTAAAGAAGTCTTCACTATCTGCTCCATGCTATATTTCCCAATTCTGCAAAGCTGCCGAATAAAATGCTTCAACACCGACCACATCATCTCAATGGGATTCAACTCCGGCGCATACACAGGCAGGTATAGGATTCGTGCTCCTGTACCCCTAATCAATTCCTCAACTTCCCGACTCTTGTGGATATTTAAATTGTCCATAATCACAACCTTCCTCGCATCTAGCTTCGGACATAGCTCGCTTCTCAAAAACTCCAAAAAATCTCCTTTCTTCATCCCACCCTTGATGACACGACAGCCAACTACACCTCTCAAGGAAATAGCTCCAATAACCGTATACTTTTCACCCTTGTATCTCTGACGATAATGATAAGCCCTTTGACCACGTAAACTCCGAGATACTCTCCGCTCCATTCCCTCCCAGACTCCCGTCTGGTCGATGGCAATCAAATCCTCCGCTGGAATATTCCTGACTTCTTGACTATAAGCTAGTCGTTCCCTTTGCACCTCCTCTTCTTTGACTTTTGCACTGCGGTAGGTCTTTTTTTTAGAGTCATTCCTTGCTTTTTCAAGAAATTATGTATCGTGACGATGCTTACATTGATTCCTAAGCGCTCGCGCAACAGTTCTTGATACTGCCACAGGTAGAAGTCTGGGTGTTCTGTAATAATTGCCATCACTTCCTGCCGATGTTGTTCCAAAATGCCCACTCGCTTGGTGCCTGCTTTCTTAGGGGCTAAATCTTGAGTTTGTTGGTACTGACGCACCCAGCGGTGTACTGTTCTTTTGGTCACCATGAAGCGTTTAGCTACCTGGCGGATGGAGGTGTTACCTGCCTGATAGGCTGCTACAACTCTTTGCCGCAAATCCAAAGAATGAGTCGGCATTCCTTTCTCTCCTTCCTCTTGAATACCTGTACCCTATTTTAAATTAAAAGGCTGTA
>NZ_JBSSBR010000063.1:0-1140 GCF_054059035.1 Thermostichus sp. MS-CIW-36 | reverse complement strand
GTTGACGAAACTTAACGGATGTTTTAAGTTTAGGTTGTCAATCTTCGCGCTTCCTTAGGGAAGTTTGACCTCATGACTACTGTTATCCAACGTCGCTCAACCAGCAACGTGTGGGAGCAGTTCTGCGAGTGGGTCACCTCCACCGATAACCGCCTTTACATTGGCTGGTTTGGGGTGCTGATGATTCCCACCCTCCTGACTGCCACCACCTGCTTTATCATCGCCTTCATTGGGGCTCCGCCAGTGGACATTGACGGCATCCGCGAGCCCGTTTCTGGTTCCTTGCTGTACGGGAACAACATCATTTCTGGGGCTGTAGTGCCCTCTTCGGCAGCCATTGGCCTGCACTTTTACCCGATTTGGGAAGCCGCCTCACTGGACGAGTGGCTGTACAACGGCGGTCCGTACCAGCTGATTGTGCTGCACTTTTTGATTGGGGTGTTCTGCTACATGGGACGCGAATGGGAGCTGAGCTACCGTTTGGGGATGCGGCCCTGGATTGCGGTGGCTTACTCTGCGCCCGTGGCAGCGGCCACAGCAGTGTTTTTGATTTACCCGATTGGGCAGGGGTCGTTCTCGGACGGGATGCCCCTGGGGATTTCGGGGACCTTCAACTTCATGCTGGTGTTCCAGGCAGAGCACAACATCCTGATGCACCCGTTCCACCAGCTGGGCGTGGCTGGCGTGTTTGGGGGTGCGCTGTTTAGTGCCATGCACGGGTCGCTGGTGACCTCGAGCCTGATTCGGGAGACCTCGGAAGAGGAGTCTCAGAACCTGGGGTACAAGTTTGGGCAAGAGGAAGAGACCTACAACATTGTGGCGGCGCACGGGTATTTTGGCCGGTTGATTTTCCAGTATGCGTCGTTCAACAACAGCCGGAGCCTGCACTTTTTCCTGGCGGCTTGGCCGGTGATTGGGATTTGGTTTACGGCGCTGGGGATCAGCATCATGGCGTTCAACCTGAACGGGTTCAACTTCAACCAGTCGATTGTGGACAGCAACGGTCGAGTGGTTGGGACGTGGGCTGATGTGTTGAACCGTGCCAACCTGGGGATGGAAGTGATGCACGAGCGGAATGCGCACAACTTCCCGCTGGATTTGGCGGCGGTGGAGGTAGCGCCTGCGGTGCGTGGCTGATGG
>NZ_JBSSBR010000062.1:0-1233 GCF_054059035.1 Thermostichus sp. MS-CIW-36 | reverse complement strand
AAAAAACTGGGTCTGAAGCCCCGCCCTTGAGGCCTACGGCCCGCTGACGCGACAGGGCGGCTTTCATGTGTGTACAATACAACCCATGAAACAGACTCTAACACTGGTTTGTAAGTCCAACCCACGCCCGAACAGGCGGCCAAAATACAAGCCACACTCCAGGCCTTTGCCGCCGCTTGCCACTACACCAACCAAACGGTCAAGCCAAATATCTGCAACCCTGTTGCCATTCAGGCACAGGTGTACCAAACCCTGCGCAGCGAGTTCGGACTCAGTGCCAACCTAGCCGTTAGAGTCTGTGCAAGAGTGGGAGCTAACCGCAAGACTGCCAAAACTCAAGGTCGCCCCGTCAAAACATTCAAGCCCACTTCCGCCGACTACGACGCTCGCCTCTTCTCCTATCGGGAACAGGACGAGACCGTCAGCCTGTGCTTGGTGGGGGGACGGGAGCGAATTCAGTTGCGTTTGGGCAACTATCAAAGGGGCAAGTTGCGGGGACAAAAACCGACCTCTGCCCAGCTTTGCCAACATCGAGACGGCTCGTACTATGTCCACATCCAACTGACCGAGCAGGTGCCTGAGCCGCAGCAGGCCGTTCAGGTCAAAGGACTCCGTCCCGCTGTCGCGATTGGGGTGGACTTGGGCAGGAGAGAGATTGCCAAGACCAGCACCGACAGGGGGTGGGATGGACAGCAGTTGAACCAAACCAGAGATCGGTTCAGCCGAGTGCGCAGGTCGCTGCAGAGAAAAGCCTCGAAAGGCACAAGGTCGACTCGCCGCAGGGCGAGACAAATCTTGCAACGGCTGTCGGGGCGGGAGCGGCGGTTTCAGACTTGGCTCAACCACACCATCAGTGCCTCCATTGTCCGGGAAGCGCAACAGAAGCAGGCAGTCCTTGCCCTTGAGGACTTGACGGGGATCAGAGAGCGCATCAACCGACAGCCTCGCAGCAAAGCCGAACGGCGCAGGGGGAACAGTTGGGCGTTCTACCAACTCCGTCAATTTCTGGAGTACAAGGCTGTGGGAGCAGGGGTTGCTTTGATTCTGGTTCCGCCTGCCTACACGTCGCAGACCTGCCACCGGTGTTTGCACATTCATCCTGACCCTGAACAGTCCTATCGCCGTGGGAAGCAGTTTAAGTGTGGGCATTGTGGATGGGAAGGGGATGCGGACTGGAATGGGGCGAGTATGATTGCCAGACTTGGGGCTGCCTTTGTAAACCAGCCTAGAGGT
>NZ_JBSSBR010000061.1:0-1398 GCF_054059035.1 Thermostichus sp. MS-CIW-36 | reverse complement strand
CTTTCGTTCAACTGGGCCTCAATGCCATCAATTTTCTCGGTGAGCTTGACCTCGACGCTGTTAATCCTTTCGTTCAACTGGGCCTCAATGCCATCAATTTTCTCGGTGAGCTTGACCTCGACGCTGTTAATCCTTTCGTTCAACTGGGCCTCAATGCCATCGATTTTCTCGGTGAGCTTGACCTCGACGCCGTTGATCCTTTCGTTCAACTGGGCCTCAACGCCATCGATTTTCTCGGTGAGCTTGACCTCGACGCTGTTAATCCTTTCGTTCAGCTTGGCCTCAACGCCATCGATTTTCTCGGTGAGCTTGACCTCGACGCTGTTAATCCTTTCGTTCAGCTTGGCCTCAACGCCATCGATTTTCTCGGTGAGCTTGACCTCGACGCTGTTAATCCTTTCGTTCAGCTTGACCGCCACCCCGTCAACCCGCTCTTCCAGCCGCTTGATCTCCCCTTGCAGCCTTGTTTCCACCTGGCGGATCTCGCCCCGCATTTCTGTAAATTGCAGGTCGATCTTCCGATCCAGGGCGAGGATGAGATCTCTGAGATCGGGCTGGGCAGTTTCGTTCATGGGAAAGAGAGCAGCGGGGCTTGAAGCCATTATGGCAGCAGAGCACTCTGCTTCATCGTGTCGTTTGTCTTGTCAGCCTTGCTCAAGTTCATTCCAGAATGAACGTTTGCAGGCTTGCCATGGCAGCGCCGAAATCCTCGGTCAATTGGAGTGGCCCAGCTCCTATTCCCCTTCAGTAGGTGCTGCTGCCTCAGGATCCAAAACGGCTCCTGCCCCGTAAGAGTCAATATCTATGGCCTGGGAGCCGCCCGTAGCCAACAGAGCCAGCAGGGATCCCAACTGCCACCACACCAAGCCTGCCGTGCCCAACACTAGGATCCCACCGACGCAGGCGGCCAGAGCCATAGGCAGGCCAAACACATTCAAACACGCAGCCACAAAGCCAAAGGTAAACAAGCAGCAGAGACTGTAGGTGAGGAGCACCCCAGGAGTGCGATAGCGAATTTGGGCTTGGCTATCCCGGTTGAGCTGCCAAAGGGCTACCTGGTATTCCAACTTGTCCTTGAAAAGGATGCCAAAGATAACGGCAAAAAAGCTGAGCAGGGCAATGGCAGAGTAAATGGGGGGATTGGCGAAGGGATCAGAAAAGTTGCCGCCGGCGTAAAGGGATTCCATGGGGCCTACCTCGGTTCGGGATCTAAGCTCTTAGCTTAACATTTCTTAGCATTACTGCCAGTAAGCCGGGTTGCGTTAGCTCCACCAAGTCCACCCTAACCAGGTTGTCGCTCACCAAAAAACTGGGTCTGAAGCCCCGCCCTTGAGGCCTACGGCCCGCTGACGCGACAGGGCGGCTTTCATGTGTGTACAATACAACCCATGAAACAGA
>NZ_JBSSBR010000060.1:0-1561 GCF_054059035.1 Thermostichus sp. MS-CIW-36 | reverse complement strand
GACGTGGCGGAACGGCAGACGCGCTAGACTTAGGATCTAGTGCCGCAAGGCGTAAGGGTTCAAGTCCCTTCGTCCGCATGAGAATCCCCTACTTCCCCAGCCCCTTTCCCCCAAGAGGGCAGAAGTTCCCCCGGTCAACAGCAATGCTGACTGCCTTACGGTCGCTCGCCAGCAAGCCTAGGAGAGCCAAGGTGACAAAGCAAGCTCTCCCGCCGGCTAAAAGCAGACAGGGACACATCTCCCAGGCTAGAAGGCTTCTCGGTCCGCCTGCAGAGAAACTGGACTGGGTTGCTGCCACGAAAACCTTGGCTCTAGGCCGGAAAGATCACCTGCAGAATTTGCTCGGGGGCAATCGACTCCACCTTCCCATCGGCCCCCTTGACCGCCCGAAACGGCCCCTCTGAAGGCAGCAACCGCAGCGGGTCGGTGGGCCCAAACAACGCCACCAGCGGCGTCTGGGTAGCCACCGCCAAGTGCATAGGAGCACTGTCCACACACAACAGCAGCGTCGCCCCCCCAATCAAAGCCGCCAGCTGCCCCAGCCGGACAGGACGGCTCACCGGCAGCTCCGGCAGTTGCGCCAGAAAGCCCTCCGCCAGCTGCTCATCCTCTGGCCCCACCACCAGCACCAACGGCAGCTCCGGCCGCTGCTCCCGAAAACCCTTGATGACCTTGACCCAGTTGGCAGAGGGATAGATCTTCTGAATTCCCTTCTCCTGCGACAGCTGGCTGGCCCCCGGATGCAACAGCACATAATCTTGAGCGGCATCCCCCAAAAGGCGCTTGCGTTCCTGCTCTGCCCACTCCAGGTCTGCTTTTTTCAGACGAATCTGGGGCAACCCCGCCGGCGCAGCAATGCCAAACCCCTGCACCAGGTCGTGGTACATCTGGGCCGCATACTGGGCTGGCTTCAGGGGCACCGGGTCGGTCAGCCAAGGTCGCCCCGGCCCCGGCGGCGCATAGCCCACCCGCTTGGGAATGCCGGTCAGCCACAACAACAGCTTGACCCCCAAGCTTCGGCCCAGGCTCAGCACCCCGTCATACTGCCGCTCCCGAATGCGCCCCAGCAGGTCGCTGAGATCCCCCAACGACAGCTGTTCTTTGAACGGAAAAGTCAGCACCCGACTCACCGAAGGGCAAACCTCATAAGCCCCTGCTGCCCGCGGCTCCACCAGCACCTCCAGCTCCGCCTCCGGAAAGCGCTGCCGCAAACTGGCCAAGGTGGGAAAAAACAAAATCTGATCCCCAATCCCGCCCGGCACCAGAGCCAAAAGGCGGGGGGCCAAAGGCGCTGTGCCGCCAACTGCTCGAGAAGCCACCTGCATAAAGCATCCTGTAGAAAGCGGTATCCAGGGATCCCTGGCTCAGGACATCCCGCGCTTACTCTATCTCAAATTGCAGACCTTCAGCAGATTGCAGACCTTCAGGACAGGCTGGGCAGACCGGTTCCAGCCCCCTGCTGGCCCAGAGCGTTGTCTACCCAGGCTCTCATCCGCGATGATGGGCTGTGGCCGCCACCTTCTCCAAAGGCAGCACCATGACGGAGGAGCCGATTCCGCTG
>NZ_JBSSBR010000059.1:0-2762 GCF_054059035.1 Thermostichus sp. MS-CIW-36 | reverse complement strand
CGGGCCTGTTTTGTTCTCTGGTGGAGCAGAGCAGGCTCAGGGCTACTGAAAGCCCGCTCCGTACCGCTTTAGCGGTCGGAGTCGGGTAGTTTACATGAAGCTTACAGCCGGGATCCCCATGGGAGATATGGGATCCGGTTTGATCAAAATTGTAAAGTTTTGTGCGCAATCTGCCGGGGCGAGCAATCACCACCCTGGTTCTGCCAGCGCAAGATTTTATAGTGTTGATCCCTACCTTTTCCCCGCAAGGGGAAGATGGTGAATGGGGTGACAGGCTGGGAACTGTCCTAGCGACACCTGGGGAGAGAGGCTGGGTTTAATAGACTGTAAACGTAATTTACGGTACAGATCTATGACAACTGCTGCCGCTTCTGCTACTCCCACTGCCCCTGAGACGACGCTGCTGAACGTTTGGCAAGTGCTGGCGGAAGAGTTTGCCGGTCAGGTTGCCCTACGGGATCCCCACGCGCAGCCAGTTTTCGAGATGTCTTATGGAGAGCTGTTTCGCCGCATTCAAACCCTGGCGGCTGGCCTGCAGGCTTTGGGCATTTGCCCGGGGGATCGGGTGGCCATTTTTGCCGATAACTCCCCCCGCTGGCTGATGGCCGATCTGGCCACGATGTTCACGGGAGCTGTGAATGTGCCCCGCAGCGCTGTGGCGGATCCCAGTGAGCTGGGCTACATCTTGCGCCACTCCGGTAGCACGGCCCTGATTGCTCAGGATCTGAAGACCCTGAGGCGGATCCGGCCGGATGTGCAGGAGCTGGGCCTGGAACGGCTGCTGTTGCTTTCCGATGAGCAGGAAGCAGGGGTGCTGAACTTTTCCCAATGGCTGCAAAAGGGTCGGGAACACACCTACCAACCCCCAAAGCTGGAGCGATCCCAACTGGCCACCATCATCTACACCTCCGGCACCTCCGGTCGGCCCAAGGGGGTGATGCTCAGCCACGGCAACCTGATGCACCAGGTGGAGAACTTGGGCGTGGTCGTACAGCCACAACCGGGGAATAAGGTGTTGACCATTCTGCCCACTTGGCACTCTTATGAGCGGGCTTGCGAGTATTTTCTCCTCAGCCGTGCCTGCATGCTGGTCTATACCAGCCCTCGCTTTATCAAACAAGATTTCCAACAGGAGCACCCTCATTTTTTGGTGGCAGTGCCGCGGATTTGGGAAACCGTTTATGAAGGGATCCAACGGCAATTCAAGGAGAAAAGCCCCCTGATGCAGCGGCTGATCCGCGCTCTGATGGCCGTGAGTGAGAGCCATGTGCTCTCTGGACGGATAGCTCGCAACCAGTCGATTTTGCACTACGGAGTCAGCCCCTGGGTGCGCCTACAGGCTCGCCTACAACATTGGCTGCTCTGGCCCCTGCATCGGTTGGCCGATGCGCTCATCTACCGCAAGGTGCGACAGGCGTTGGGCCCCAATTTTCAACATGCCATCAGCGGCGGTGGATCCCTGCCTGCCTACTTGGATCTGTTCTACGAGGTGGTGGGCATTTCCATCTTGAATGGCTACGGCCTCACCGAAACTTCGCCGGTGTTGTGCGCGCGGCGTCCAGACAACAATGTGCGCGGTACGGCTGGCCTCCCTTTGCCGGGGACGGAGTTTCGCATTGTGGATCCTGAAACCCGACAGCCCCTGCCCTCCGGCCAAAAGGGGTTGATCCTGGCCCGTGGCCCGCAGGTGATGATGGGCTACTACAACAACCCCGAAGCCACCGCCAAGGTGCTCAGCTCCGACGGCTGGTTTGAAACGGGGGATCTGGGCTGGCTCACCCCCGATGGGCAACTGGTGATCACCGGCAGAGCCAAGGATGTCATCGTCCTACTCAACGGGGAGAATATTGAGCCCCAGCCGCTGGAAGATGCTTGTCTGCAATCTCCTTACATCAGTCAGATCGTGATCGTCGGGCAAGACCAAAAGAAATTGGCTGCCCTCATCTACCCCAACCTCGATGCCCTCAAAGCCTGGGCTGCCGAGCAAGGGATCCCGGCTGAGGATGCCGAGCTGCTGGCCCAGCCCCAGACCCGCACCTTGATTTTGCAGGAGGTGCGCCGCCGCATCCAAGAACGCCCTGGCTACCGGCCCGACGAGCAGGTCAGTGACTTTCGCTTCTTGCCGGAGCCGCTGAGCGTGGAAAACGGCCTTATGACCCAGACCCTGAAGATCAAGCGCAACCCGGTGGCTGAGCGCTATGCCCACCTCATCCAGGAGATGTATCCGGCTTGAGGTGCAGGCCCACCTAAGTTTGGGATCCCCGTTGTTGCTCCAAGTAGCGCCGGAATTGCTCCGGCGGAATGGCCCCTCGGTAGGCTCCACAGTAGTAGAGGGTAAGCACTGCCTTGTAGGCCCAGTCGCTTGGCACCACATCCGGGAAAGGGCTGGGCAAAGTATCTGCTTGGTTGTTGGCGCAGGCTTGCAAAATTTGCTCTGTGGTTAGCTGTTCTGCCAGGTCTGGAGGGAGTTCCCGCAGGTTGGCTTGGGCCAGAGCGGCGGTGGGCAGGCTCAAACTGGAGAGGGCTGCACCCACAAGAGCTGAGGTGAAGAGGTGTTGCACTTTCATAGCACTCCGTGCTGTGCAGAGCACAGACAACTCGAAGAGGGTTAACGAGGGATCGATTGAGAGGGAATCCGTCCGGGGAGTCCCTTCTTCAGCTTACTAGCGCAGGAGCCCCGCACTGTACCCGTAGGGTCAGTGCCGGGAGGAATGCGCTTTGATGAAGTACAATGAACTTATGAGCCAAATCCTGACCATCTC
>NZ_JBSSBR010000058.1:0-2961 GCF_054059035.1 Thermostichus sp. MS-CIW-36 | reverse complement strand
TCAGCGTCGCGTAGTGACAACGGAAACGGACAGAATGCTATCGCTTCACCGCTGAGCAGTAATGCTCAGCAGTGTTCAGCGTAAATGTATCAGGTGGACAAAGTTGCCCCTCAGGGCAAGAAGTTGCGAGCAGAAAAAGGCCTCAATTTTCCTGACAGTCAGCTCCAGATCCGTTCCCTTACCGACAAAGACTGCCAAGACCTGGACTTTGTGGTGCGGCATGCCGACTTGGTGGGCTATTCCTTCGTCCAGCAGCCCGCGGACTTGCAGTTGCTGGTTTCTGAGCTGGAGCGGCGGCAGGCTCGCCCCGATCTGGGCTTGATCCTCAAGATCGAAACGCAGCGGGCGGTGAAAAACCTGCCGGCCTTGATCGCGACCGTTGCCGGCTGCCGGCCCCTAGGGGTGATGATTGCCCGCGGCGATCTGGCCGTGGAGATCGGTTGGCTGCGCTTGGGCGAGATCCAGGAGGAACTGCTGTGGATCTGCGAGGCAGCCCAGGTGCCGGTGGTCTGGGCTACCCAGGTGCTGGATCAGCTCACCAAGGAGGGCTTGCCCTCGCGGCCTGAGCTTTCCGATGCGGTGATGTCTGCCCGCGCCGAATGTGTGATGCTCAACAAGGGCCCCTACCTGCTGGAGGCGGTCGCCCTCCTCGATGAGCTGCTGGCCCGTATGCAGACCCACCAACACAAGAAAAGCCAACGTCTGCGGGCTCTGTACTCTTGGCGCTAGAGGCGGAACTTCTCTCCTAGGTAATACTTGCGCACCAAGGGATCCGCTGCCAACTCAGCAGAAGTGCCTTTGGCCAGGATTGCCCCGTCGTTGAGGATATAGGCGCGATCGGTGATCTCCAGAGTCTCCCGCACGTTGTGGTCGGTAATCAACACGCCGATGCCCCGCTGCTTCAGCTTGGCCACCACCTCCTGAATATCCGCCACCGCAATGGGATCCACCCCCGCAAAAGGTTCATCCAGAAGCAGAAATTTCGGCCCGTGGATCCCAGCAGCCAAGGCACGGGCGATCTCCGCTCGGCGACGCTCCCCCCCTGATACCTGTAGGCCCAAGCTGTGGGCGACATGGGCGATGCGAAACTCCTCCAGCAGTTGGTTGAGCCGCTGCTGCCAAAGGCGACGGGGCACCCCTGTTTGCTCCATGATCAGCAGCAGGTTGTCTTGAATGCTGAGGCGACGAAAAATACTCGGCTCCTGGGCCAGGTAGCCGATCCCCAATTGGGCACGACGATGCATGGGCAGGTGGGTAATATCTTGGTCATCCAACCAGACATGGCCTCGGTTCGGCTGGATCAGGCCGGTCATAATGTAGAACGTGGTGGTTTTCCCCGCCCCATTGGGGCCCAGCAGCCCGACGATCTCCCCCTGCTGAATGTTCAGGCTGACGTCGCTCACCACCTCACGGCGGCCATAGCGCTTACAGATGTTTTCTAAGTAGATCTGCATAGGGCGCTGATCAATGCTCACCGATTCTGAAAGGGGCTTCTCGCCCAGACAGGGATCCTGTAGTAAGTGTCTCTCCCGAAGATGCCCCAAATCTTGCCCACAATCCAGAGAGATCTGAGCAGAATTGATCCCCTCAGGCTGACCCTGGAAGTCTTCGATACTATCATCATGACGGCGTACTGTAACTGGTTGCACCACCGCTTCAGGATGGGATCCCTGGCCTTCCCATGCTCCGCTGCCCAGACTGCTCTTGGCTCAACCCCGACTCCGATTATCGCTGTCGCCGCTGTGGGCACTTTTTGCGCCATCGCCCGCTTCCTGTTGCCGGGAAGGGATCCCAGCTCAACCCAAGAAGGCCAAACACCAACCCTGCCGACTGGCGGGAAATCCGCTGGGATCGCGTCCTGACTTCATCGGCGATACTCGGGGTTTTGGTGGGGTTGGGGCAACTGTCTTGGCATTGGGTACAACCGCTGCTGAGAGATCCACCCCTTCCCAGTGTTGGCAACGGCCCGGCAGCTTCGGGACGATAGGACTCCAAACGCCATCGCGCCTTAAGAGAGCTTGTTATCAGGTGGGCCAGACAAACCTGTGGAGTGGCCGAAGTCGGCAGATGCCACTATCATGTGACCAACGCAGAACAACCCCGCTCTGCTGTGTCCCTTCACTTAAACCTTCAAAATTGCGAGGCTTGGTAACCATGAACCTCAATCTCAAAGTTCCCGCCATTTGGGCACTGCTGACCACGGCGGCCTTGGCTTCCACTGCCGCAGCCACAACCTACAACTCTTGTTTCATGCGCTACCTCACGGCTTCCCGAACCTGTCCTAATTGCCGCCTGGGATCCATTGAGCTGAGCAACTTGGATCTGGCGGAAGCCAATTTCAGCGGCTCCGATCTGATCGAGGCTAATTTGGAGCGCACCATCTTGACAGGTGCCGATCTCAGCCAGTCCTACCTGGTGGGAGCCAATTTGCGACGGGCCCAATTGAGCGGAGCCAACCTGAGTGGCGCTTACCTGGAGGGAGCGGATTTGCGGGGGGCCAACCTCCGGGGGGCCGATCTCTCTTCTGCATCCCTGTACGGCGCGGACTTGCGGGGGGCCGATCTGCGCGATGCCAATCTAGTTGGGGCTGACCTGCGCTTTGCTCGCACCTGGGGCGCACGCCTGCAGGGCGCCGTTCGGGAGTAGCGCAAGAGGCCGAGGTTACAAAAAACTGGATCCAAAGCCCCGCCCTTCCAGGGCGGCTTTGTGTAGCTTTGCTAGCAGCGGTAGGGTAGTCAACGGCTATAAAAGCTCGACAGTTTCCAACTAGAACACTGCACCCACACCTATTACCCTAGCCTGAGACGACCATAGCCGCAACTTTTACTCAGTAAATAACCCCCCAGTGATGGGGGGCGGTGGTGGGCCTGGCACCGAGCTAGGTTGCCAGCAGGTCGCCCTGCCAGTAGGTTCGCCGCTGATGCGTTTCACGTCCGAGTTCGGGATGGGTCGGCGTGGTTC
>NZ_JBSSBR010000057.1:0-4005 GCF_054059035.1 Thermostichus sp. MS-CIW-36 | reverse complement strand
CCTCTTGCTGGGCAATCTCCTCCACCTTCCCTGGGCTATAGCCAGGATAGAGATTGACATTAGAGCGAACTCCAGCCGAGCGAAGAGATTGATCCACACTTCCATAAATCTGGGGATCGGCCAGAGCAGGATCTACCACATCGAGAATAACTCCTCCTGCCGCCAGGTGCGCAGTTGACCAACCTAGCCAACAGCCGATCTCCAAAGCGTTTTTTCCTTGTAGCTTAAGGGCAGTGTTATAAAGAATGTGGGCTTCATCTCGACTGACAAAGCCAATACCAGGCTGGCGTTGATCTGCGTACCAAAGATGTGGAACTTCTCTCCTCACATGAGGCCAAGGGTGAGATTGTGGATCGATAGCAGCTAGAAAGGGAAAGCATGGGTCAAGGTTTACTCTTTTTTGATTTGCCGAGACGTAGTCGTATCTCTTGACTGAGGTAAGTTTCTCAATGGGGTAACTCAGGTATGTTTCAACTCTAAAACCCTCGGTTGTAGGTACAATGTGAGTTGGCTTTTCCTTAGTCTGGCCTGAAATATGTACAATGCCTAGAGGAGTGTGAGGTGAGGAAGGATCCACCCAAAGCCTCCTCCGAGGATCCCATAGAAGTTCCTGGTAATTAGCTAGCCAGTTACAACTCAAGGGCAAGAGTTCAACTCTATCCAGACCTAAGTCCTTGTAAATAGCTACGTTTAAAGCAAATTGATCTGTGAGGATGTCAAGGCAGTTATAAATGGCTTGACTCAGTCTTCTGCTCCACGCTGACTAGTGAGGAGATCGCCCAGTCCCAGAAAACACACCGGCATTCAGCAAAGGCTCTATCTCTAAACCAGCAAAATCCGTGTAGTGAAAGTAGCGACTATATTGCAAAGCTATCCAAGCGTGTCTCACGGATCTGGTGCTGTGTTTAGCAAATAACTCCGGGACTATTGCAAAGCCCTTTCTTTTTGCTCCCAAAGCAAGAAGATAAATTGCAGACCAGTCTTGCACCCAAGCATCTGCATCAATCCAAATATAAACTTCATAGCCTGGAAAGTATTCAGGAAGGAAAGGCCTACAAACTAGTGCCTTGAGATACTTGGGTTGTCTATCAATGTCGGGAATATCATAGTCCCAATCTGGCTCAACAATGTGGTCAACGTACTGACCTATCCATTGCAACTGCTCCGGTGTACAGCCTACATCCAAGAATCCAATATCTACAGAGTGCCCCTGAGGTTTTTCTCGGATGGAGAGAATGGTCCCCTGAACCAATTCAAAAAACTTGCTGTCAGCAGCCGTAACGATAATGGTTGAGTTCATAACCTTAAGTCTCTCCTCCAAGGCTTGAATTGTTGTCGACAAAGCAAGCCCTGCTTAGATAGCAAAGGACTCCTCTTTGGCCTGCTACAATTTCTCCCTGCCAGAGGAGATGGGTAGGGTCCAACATCTGGTCAATCCGCTTGCGGTCTTGCTCAGAGGTAAACTCCACGTAAATCACCTTGATGTCCCTAAGCTGCGGCTGCAGGTTAGCCAATACCTCCACCTCATCCCCACCCGTAGCTACCCTGAGCACATCGATGGACTCCAAACCCAACTCCTTCAAAGCTTCCCTGGCTTCTCGGAAAGGGAGCAGCTGCTCCACTCCCCACTCGGCCTGAGGATCCTCCGGCCAGAGCCGACAAGTTCTGCAACTATCCTGCCCCGCTAGCCCCACCGGATGCACAAAGCAGTTGCCCAGGCCAAGAGCATTTTGCTGCAGCAGGTGTAGAGCTAACGAATGCACAAAGCAGTTGCGCAAGCTGAGAATATTCTGCTGCAGCAGGTGTAGAGCTAACGAATGCACAAAGCAGTTGCTCAGGCCAAGAGCATTCTGCTGCAGCAGGTGCAAGGCCGAGGGATCCACCTCAAAACAATGAATGGCCGCCTCAGGGCAGAAACCCCGAAAACAAACGCTACCAAGGCCTACCCCAGCTCCGATGTCGATAACCGTCTGCACCTGACTAGACAGAAACACAGGAAAGTTAAGATACGTCCTCTCGTAAAAAACGGTGTCTGGGTAGAGCTTTACCGAAAGCCTGAGTTTGCCAAAGTCAAAGCCAGTCGACACTGCTTCCATTAACTTACTGGCATTGGCCAAAAGAAGTTGGTGGTCCTCTGCCAAGACAAAAGCAAAGTTAGCCCTCACAGACCGCCCCAGCCGCTGCAAGTCTCCCACCGTGCACACCACCGCATCAAAGCTGGGCCAACTGCTCGGCTCCCCCCTCACCTCATGAACTCGCTCGGGCACTCCCTTCTGCTGCAGCAGGGCACAGGGATCCCCAAACCCCTCTTCCACATACAGCTCCAGCCGCGGCAGGTCCAGCAAGTCTGCTGCTATCACTTCCGGACAACCTTGGCTAACCAGCACCTGCAGCCGCTCTTGCACTCGATGCAGCTCTTGGATGGGCTCGTAAATCCCCAGCCGTGTGTCTATCCAAGCCGAGCTGGCGGTGCTGACAAAGTAGCGAGCATCGGAGCAAGGGGAGTAGCGAAAAGGCTCCGGCAGTTCTCCTCCAAACACCCACTCCAGGAGATTTTGGATGCGGTGGCGGGGATGCCACTTTTCATCAAAGGTGTGGTAAGCGCGGCGGGCAATTTGAATGGCCTCCTGGGGATGGTCTAGGTAGTAGCGGATTTTCTCCAGGAGTTGGGCTTCGGAGTTGTAGGTGTCGCAGTAGGTGCCGGGCGCCAAAAGTTCGTCCAATCCTGAGGCGAAGGAGAGCTGGTCAGTAAGCAGAAAGCCCCCTGCAGAAATCACTTCCAAGTTCCTTAAGTTCAGATCCCCGTTCAGGCTGCAGTTAAACGAAATCAGCGATTCGGCAAATAGGCGGGCTGCCTCTTGACGGTTGGCAGTTTTGGCAAGAATGGGCAAGTGTGCCCTCTTTATGGCTTCGACCAGACGGGAACGTCTGGGATGCTCGGATCCCTGATGGCCAATAAAGACAACTTGGCTTTCTCTTGCTTCTACCCACTTGTGGACAACCGTATGCATGGAGATGAGAGGTAGCCAGGCCAGGTTTTCCGCGCCCGCCGCGGCAAACCAGTGCAGGTGCTGGCGGTTGGGAGCAGTAACAACATAATCAAAGGCTTCAACGGCCCAGTAGGCCAAAAGATGTTCGATGGGGAAGTGGGAATGATGCGTATCTCCGGCTAGCAAGACAGTTGGACAGCCAAATTTTTTTGTGTTGAAGGGGTTGCTGTATTCGCAGCTGCAAGTTCGTACAATCACCAAGTCAAACTCTTTATCCACAATCTGCTCAGACTGCTGGACAAAGTCATAGAGGTCATAATCTCCTTCCGGACACTCCACCAAGCCTTCACGACGGTTGACATAGCCTAGTCCAAAGCCCCCCACTCTTTTTTTGGGACAGACAGTTACTTGCCGATCTGAAAGCTGCGGCGGTGGGACGTAGTCTGGCGCAGTTGGCCAGCTCAGGAGAACTCGCGGTTGCAGAGTTTCTTTGTTGGAATTTTCCATAGCTCGTCCTTCTAATCAGTGCTGCTGACAAAGTGTAGCTTCTGCCCAGGCTACAAAGAGGGCTAGTTTTGCACTATCCTGCCCTACGTGCATCCATAATGACAAAGTCAGGAGCCAAGTGCTGATTATACCTACACACCTACCAAGTTAGACGGTGCATTCGCGGAAAGCTGGCAGCGCAAGTGCCAAATGGACTCACTCATCTGCGTTACCCAAGCCTGGTCGCAGCAGCGCCCCAGCTGCTTTGCTGGCAACAATGAGATGGGGGAAGGTTTCCAGACATTGAGGCCGCGTGGGTTTGCTGGGCCACTGCTTCTGGGGAATTGGTGCCCACCGAGGCCGAACTGGAGCGGCAAAGGGCTGAGCAGGCCGAACAATGAGCAGAGCGCCTGGCCCAGAAGCTGCGGGAGCTGGGGGTAGATCCAGACGCCCTGTAGACAGCCAAGTAACTCAAGACAACAGATGGATCCCTAGGAGGCCAACAGCAACACAGGTAGCTTTTGAATAG
>NZ_JBSSBR010000056.1:0-2500 GCF_054059035.1 Thermostichus sp. MS-CIW-36 | reverse complement strand
TGGTCTGGGCTGTTTCCCTCTCGACGATGGAGCTTATCCCCCACCGTCTCACTGCCGACTAACCCTGGCGTATTCGCAGTTTGGTTCGGTTTGGTACAGCTCTCGCCGCCCGCACCGATTCAGTGCTCTACCCCACCAGGTACCTGTCGACGCTGCGCCTCAACGCATTTCGGGGAGAACCAGCTAGCTCTGGGTTCGATTGGCATTTCACCCCTAACCACAGCTCATCCGATGATTTTTCAACATCACCCGGTTCGGCCCTCCACTTGGCTTTACCCAAGCTTCAGCCTGGCCATGGTTAGATCACCCAGGTTCGGGTCTACAGCATGGGACTCTCGCCCTCTTCAGACTCGGTTTCCCTTTGGCTCCGGCATTCCCGCCTTAACCTGCCCCACGCTGTAACTCGCTGGCTCATTCTTCAACAGGCACGCGGTCACCCGTTCAATCGGGCTCCCACTGCTTGTAGGCACACGGTTTCATGTTCTGTTTCACTCCCCTCCCGGGGTTCTTTTCACCTTTCCCTCACGGTACTGGTTCACTATCGGTCACGCAGGAGTATTTAGCCTTACGAGATGGTTCTCGCCGATTCACACGGGATTTCCCCTGCCCCGTGCTACTCGGGATCCGGCCGGCGCCTTTGAGCTTTCGGCTACAGGACTTTCACCTTCTCTGGTGCAGCATTCCAGCTGCTTCCCCTAGCCCGCCGGCTACCGCTTGGCCGTCCCACAACCCCGCCCAGCCGTAGCTGAGCGGTTTAGGCTCTTTCCCGTTCGCTCGCCGCTACTGAGGAAATCACTTTTGTTTTCTTTTCCTGCGGCTACTAAGATGTTTCAGTTCGCCGCGTTCGCCCCTTTGGCCTATGGATTCAGCCAAAGGTGACAAGGCTTGCGCCTTGCCGGGTTGCCCCATTCGGGAACCTGCGGATCACCGCTTTTGTCCAGCTCCCCGCAGCGTTTCGTCGGTAACACGCCCTTCCTCGCCTCTGCGTGCCTAGGTATCCACCGTGCGCCCTTAACTGACTTGACCTTTTCACCTCACGTAACATTGGTGTTCTACCTGCCTCATGCCCCCAGGTTGCTGCTGCTTCCCCCAAGCCAAGGCTCGGAGGGCTCAACCCAGAAGCATGCTGCTCTCTTGCTATGCAGTTTTCAAAGTGCTGGCCGGCTCAACCCGGCTGGAGGCTTGTGCTCGGACCCAAACCCCTAGCCCGGTCGTCAACCTATCCAACTGGAGAACCCCTTCCCGGCTCCTCACCAAAGTGGTGGAGGTAAGCGGACTCGAACCGCTGACTTCTGCCGTGCAAAGGCAGCGCTCTACCGGCTGAGCTATACCCCCAATCCAGACTGCACCCACCCTCTGGCTTTGCCCTCAGCTTGGCCAGCCCGCTTCTAGCTTGCTAGCTCTCCCTTCTCTAGGACAAACAGTGGGCCATCCTGGACTCGAACCAGGGACCTCACCCTTATCAGGGGTGCGCTCTAACCACCTGAGCTAATAGCCCTTCCCTTGGCTCTCCCCCAGAACCTCAGTCAACCATCCCTTCAACCCCGACCGACCTGGGATAACCTTTGCTGGCCTGAGGGTGGTCTAACTCCCCTCAGATGCCCCAAGGTAGGTCTCCCTAAAAGGAGGTGATCCAGCCGCACCTTCCGGTACGGCTACCTTGTTACGACTTCACCCCAGTCACCAGCCCTGCCTTCGGCGGGTGCTCCGACTTCGGGCATGGCCAGCTCCCATGGTGTGACGGGCGGTGTGTACAAGGCCCGGGAACGTATTCACCGCAGCATGCTGATCTGCGATTACTAGCGATTCCGCCTTCACGCAGGCGAGTTGCAGCCTGCGATCTGAACTGAGACGCGGTTTCTGGGATTGGCTCACGCTCGCGCGCTCGCGACCCTTTGTCCGCGCCATTGTAGCACGTGTGTAGCCCAGAGCGTAAGGGGCATGCTGACTTGACGTCATCCTCACCTTCCTCCGGTTTGTCACCGGCAGTCTCCCTAGAGTGCCCAACTCAATGCTGGCAACTAGGAACAAGGGTTGCGCTCGTTGCGGGACTTAACCCAACATCTCACGACACGAGCTGACGACAGCCATGCACCACCTGTGTCCGCGCTCCCGAAGGCACCCCCACGTTTCCGCAGGGTCCGCGGCATGTCAAGCCCTGGTAAGGTTCTTCGCGTTGCATCGAATTAAACCACATGCTCCACCGCTTGTGCGGGCCCCCGTCAATTCCTTTGAGTTTCACACTTGCGTGCGTACTCCCCAGGCGGGACACTTAACGCGTTAGCTCCGACACTGACCGGGTCGATACGGCCAACGTCCAGTGTCCATCGTTTACGGCTAGGACTACTGGGGTATCTAATCCCATTCGCTCCCCTAGCTTTCGTACCTCAGCGTCAGTTGAGGCCCAGTTGCGCGCTTCCGCCTCAGGTGTTCTTCCCGATCTCTACGCATTTCACCGCTACACCGGGAATTCCCGCAACCCCTACCTCACTCTAGCCGG
>NZ_JBSSBR010000055.1:0-6260 GCF_054059035.1 Thermostichus sp. MS-CIW-36 | reverse complement strand
CGCCTGAAATTCCGAAACTTAGCTGTCCTCTGGGGCCGCTAGGGATTGGGATAAAGCCCGCACCCTGCGCATAGCGCGGGTGTCGGGTAGTTTACAAGTGCTTCACTTTCTTCCGCGTAGAGGTGGCATACCCGGCAATATCCAATTTGCGGCGGTTGCTACACTTGTCGTCCTTGCCTTCCCAGACCAATTCCGTCCGCAGCCGTCGCCCCAGTCATGTTCTGCAAAGATTCCAAGTCCTGAGCCGCATTGGGCAGACATGGTTGACAATGCGAGGGATCCCTTTTTGAACTGTCCATGAGCTGGCAACGCCCAGATAATCGCACCGCTGCTCAATTGCGCCCGGTTTCTTTTGAGCGCCACTTTACCCGCTATGCCCCTGGCTCGGTGTTGGTCAAGTTCGGCCATACCCATGTCCTTTGCACCGCCAGTGTGGCCGAAGAAGTTCCCCCTTTTCTGCAGAACACCGGCCAAGGCTGGCTGACGGCTGAGTACCGCATGTTGCCCGGAGCCACGCAACAACGACAGCCGCGGGAAATGTTGAAACTATCGGGCCGTACTGCCGAGATTCAACGGCTCATCGGGCGCAGTCTGCGCGCCGCCTTGGATTTTCGCAAGCTGGGATCCCGTACCATCACTGTCGATGCCGATGTGCTGCAGGCCGATGGCGGCACTCGCACCGCCGCGATCACAGGGGGGTATGTGGCCCTGCACGACGCCATCACTTGGCTGTACAAACAGGGGGCGCTGGATCCGGCCCAGGGATCCCCGCTGCGGCAGCAGGTGGCGGCCCTTTCAGTAGGAATTGTGCAGGGAGAGGTACTTGTGGATCTGTGCTATGAGGAAGACAGCCAAGCCGAGGTGGACATGAACATTGTTATGAACGAGCAGGGATCCTTCATCGAGATCCAGGGCACTGCCGAAGCCGCCTGCTTCAGTCGCCCGCAACTGCTACAAATGTTGGAGATGGCCCAAGCCGGGATCCAAGAATTGCTACAAGCCCAACGGCAGGCTCTCAATTTAGAAAGATAGAGCCATAGCCGGACCCTAGCCTTGCAATGGTAATCCTTCAAGGCACTGCATATGGGATTGCATGGGTGTATATCCTGGTTGGCAAAGCGGTATTCCCTTGCTGTAAAGGAATGGCCGGGAAAGCTAAGATCAGCCAGTTGTTAAAATAAGTGAGCTCTCTGAAGCTCTCCTTTCGACGGTTTGAGCGTGTGGCTGAGGTGAATCGCTGCTCATTTGGCCTGAAGAAGTTGGCCCGGAGAACGCTGCATGTCCCGTTTTGTGTTCGGCTCGGAGGAACTTGCGCCACTGCTCAGGCAGCAAGGTTGGCGGTTTACCACTGGATATCTGCACATTCACCTCAAGGGACTGGATCCCTCTGAGGGTGCGGAACCCTGGGTGTTGACTTACTACCACGGCAGGCTGCTTTTTTCTGCCGATCAACCCCTCAACACGCAAATCCTGCTGAAACGACTCTCCCGCTTTATTCCTCGCCTCAACTTGGAATGGCCACAGCGGGCCATCTCGGTGGTGCAAGAGCGCTTGATGAAAGACCATTCCTTACCTGAGCTGCTGGAGGCTATCACGCAATTGGGCCTGCTCAAGCCGGGGGAGCTGGAAGATGCCCTGTGGCTCAACCTGCTTACCGATTTCGACCGCTACCTATTCGAACGGGCAGGCACCTGTTACTTTGAGGTGCAGGAGCAGGTCGCCCAAGAGGCCCCCATTGGCGGGTTTGAGTTGGAGCCGCTGCTGCAAGAAGCTGCCCGGCGCCACGATCGATGGTCAGACTTGAAGGTGGCGATCCCAACTATGCTGGCGGTGCCGGTGGTCAATTGGGAGCGAGTCAACCGCTATCGCATCACCGATGAGCAACGACAGAAGCTCCACACCCTCACCAAAGATGGCCAGTCGCTGGAGGTGATCGCCAAGAAGCTGTGTCGAGATCGGCTGGAGGTGGCCAATCTCTTTGCCTCCTGGGCGAAAAAAGGGTTGGTCAGCCTACAAACGCCCCAAGAGCTGCTGCAGACCAAGCGCCACAACCCGATAACCATCTTGGCGGTGGACGATAGCGTGGTGATGCAGGAAATCCTACGGCAGTATTTGCCCAACTACCAGGTGATCACAACAGGCAACCCTGCCGAGGTGCTTCCTTTGTTGTTTCAGCATCGGCCCCACCTGTTGTTGATGGATATCGCCATGCCGGGGATCGATGGTCTAGAGCTTTGCCGCATTGTGCGCAGCTTAGAAGAGTTTAAGTCCCTTCCCATCCTGATGGTTACCTCTCGCGATGGTCTGCTGGCCCGCATCCGCGGCAAGTGGTCGGGGGCAACCGCCTACTTGACCAAGCCCTTCAACGAAAGCCAGCTTAATGCAGAGGTGAAACGGCTTCTGGAACACCAGTCCCCTTCGCAAGTCCACAGACGAAATCCTTTGTCGGGCGGGACAGGTCAGCCTGCTCTGTTTCAGGGATCCCCCCGTTCCCTCGAGGATCAAGCCAAGGCGTAGTGTCCTTCTGAGTTGATCCCCGTCGCCATTGGCTTTCCTGTCAAAATCAACAAAGGTTTTATGTTAGATAAGAAGTCAACTCAAGAGACCATAACTTGTCTGGGCTGACTGCTAATGTCAATGGATTGATAGCTCATTAGGACATGCCCAAAAGAGAAAAATAGGTTGCCGGGGATTTCAGAAACAAGAGACGAAGTAAGCATCCCATACACTGAAAACTTATCCGATCAACCTTCCTCATTGTCATCACGACCGGCTACTTCAATCTCTCTCAGGAACTGGCTTTTCCCCGCTGGCATTAGAGGTCGTTTAAGCCTTAGAGAAGCCTCACAAGGCTTCTGGCAAAAGAGTCCATACTAAGGGTACCGACAAACAAGCCCTGAAGACATGAAAAAAGATCGAACAGGGTTCAGCAGGCACTTCTGAAGGCAAACCAGAAATATTAAACGCTGTCGTGGATCCCGGCAAGATCAATGAGAGGGAGAAATCAAGCAGAAATTGCTCAGGATCCATGGACAGGGATCCCAAGAATACGTAAAATCGAGTAAAGAATGTAAAGAAAACGCCACACTTCTCCAATTGGTCCCGATCCCCAAGGAGCATTATGCTGCGACTGGAACACATTAGCAAAATCTATCCCACCGGTGAGGTGCTCAAGGATGTGAACTGGGAAGTTAAGCCTGGGGATCGCGTCGGCCTAGTGGGAGTAAACGGGGCCGGAAAGACCACCCAGCTCAAGATTATCTGCGGGCAAGAAGAACCGACCAGCGGCGAGGTGATCCGCCCCGCCAACCTGCGCATCGCCTATCTCACCCAAGAATTTGGAGTGGATCCCGCCCGAACGGTGCGAGAAGAGTTCTGGACAGTCTTTCAAGAGGAAAACCGCATTCACCAAGAAATTGCCCAAATCACCCAACAGATGGAGCAGGCGGACGCGGACACGTTGGAAACCCTTTTGCGCCGTCTAGATCGTCTACAGCGCCAATTTGAGAGTTTACATGGCTATGAACTGGAGGCGCGTATTGAGAAAATCCTGCCGGAAATGGGGTTTGAGCCGGAGGACGGGGATCGGTTGGTGAGCGCCTTCAGCGGCGGCTGGCAGATGCGCATCAGCCTGGGGAAAATCCTGCTGCAAAAACCCGATTTGATGTTGCTAGACGAGCCGACCAACCACCTAGACTTGGAGACCATTGAGTGGCTGGAAAACTACCTCAAGAGCTTGACGATCCCCATGGTGATTGTTTCTCATGATCGAGAGTTTTTGGATCGGCTTTGCACCCAAATTGTGGAGACGGAGCGAGGAGTTTCTACGACATACTTGGGTAACTATTCTCAATACCTACTCCAAAAAGCTGAACGGCGAGAGGCACAACAAGCTGCCTACGAACGTCAGCAAAAGGAAATTGAAAGGCAACAAACCTTCATCGATCGCTTCCGGGCCAGTGCCACCCGCAGCACTCAGGCCAAAAGCCGCGAAAAACAACTGGAAAAGATCGAGCGGGTCGAAGCGCCCATTGGCGACGTGCGTACCCTCAAGTTTCGCTTTCCCCCTGCTCCCCGCAGTGGTCGCGAGGTGGTGAAGATCGAGAATTTGACGCACATTTATGGAGATAAGATTTTGTTTTTGGGTGCGGAGCTGTTGATCGAGCGTGGGGATCGCGTCGCCTTTCTGGGGCCCAATGGGGCAGGAAAATCCACCCTGCTGCGTCTTATCACCGGCCTAGAGCAACCTACCGAGGGATCTGTGAAATTGGGAGCACACAATGTGATCCCTGCCTACTTCGAGCAAAATCAAGCAGAGGCTTTGGATCTGAGCAAAACCGTCTTGGACACCATCCATGACGAAGTGCCCGACTGGAAAAACGAAGAAGTGCGCACGCTGTTGGGTCGCTTTTTGTTCAGCGGCGACGCCGTTTTTAAGAAAGTAGCGGCTTTGAGCGGGGGAGAAAAAGCCCGCTTGGCGTTGGCGAAAATGCTACTTCAGCCGGCCAACCTACTGATTTTGGATGAGCCCACCAACCACTTAGATATCCCGGCCAAAGAGATGCTGGAAGAAGCTTTACAGCATTACGATGGCACGGTGATCCTTGTTTCTCACGACCGCTACTTTATCTCAAAAGTGGCCAACAAGATTGTAGAGATTCGCAACGGAGAGTTGGTCGCCTACCAGGGCAACTATCACTACTATCTAGAAAAGATCGCTGAAGAGAAAGAGAAAGCCCGACAAGAGCGAATCGCTGCCGAAAAACGAGCCAAAGAGCGAGAAAAACAGAAAGCCAAAAAGGCAGCCGGCAAAACCTAAGGAGCCAAAGCAATGTTTACGGGTCTGGTTCGAAGTTTGGGCACAGCCCAGTTGATCAATTCTTCACAGCTACGGGTTACCTGTCCCCGGTTGCAACCTCAGTTGGCCTATGGAGATAGCGTGGCGGTGGACGGCCTTTGCCTGACGGTGGTGGAGATTCTGCCCGATGGATTTTTGGCCGATGTTTCGCCGGAAACCCTGCGGCGCTCGACTTGGGGCCAGGGATCCCTCGGCCCGCGCACAGTCAACCTGGAACCGGCGCTGCGGGTAGGAGACAAGTTAGGGGGGCATTTTGTCAGCGGCCATATCGATGGGGTGGGGCAACTGTGGGATCAAGCCGCCACTGGCAACGCCTGGGAGCTGAGCTTCAAGGTTCCTGAAGAGATCGGGCGTTACATCGTACCCAAGGGCAGCGTGGCGGTGAATGGGGTGAGCTTGACCATTGCTGAGGTGCGCCAAGGGGGCTGCTGGTTCAAGGTGGCTGTGATCCCCCAAACCTACCGCGAGACCAACCTTTCTCAGCTCCAAGTTGGGGATCCCGTCAACATAGAGGCGGATATTTTGGGCAAGTATGTGGAAAAATTGCTGGGCTTGCTGCCCCCCGAGAGCAGCGTTTCTCTGGAGTTTCTGGCCGAGCATGGCTATATCTAGGTACCTTTCCCATGATCCACCCCGAGGAAGTTGAGCGCCTGCGCGGCGTAAATGTTTATCTCATTGGGATGATGGGCAGCGGCAAATCCACCGTGGGATCGGAGCTGGCAGCCCAGTTGCGCTTTCAATTTTTCGACACCGATGGTCTGGTGGAGCAGGTGGGAGGCTCTTCCATCGCCCAGATCTTCGCCGAGCATGGGGAAGCCTACTTCCGGGATCTGGAGACGCAGGTGTTGGCCCAGTTGAGCAGCTACACTCGGTTGGTGATCGCCACAGGCGGCGGCATTGTGTTGCGCCCCAAAAATTGGAGCTACTTGCACCATGGCCTCACTGTTTGGCTGGATGTGGCCCCCGAGCTGATTTGGCAGCGGCTCAGACGGGATCCCGGCCAACGCCCCCTGCTGCAAACCCCCGACCCCCAAGCTGCCCTGTACAAGCTGATGCAAGAGCGAGAGCCGTTCTACGCCCAAGCCGATGTGCGGGTGCCCATCCGGTCAGAAACTAGCCCGCCCCAGTTGGTTGAACAGATCTGGCAAGCCATTCGCGCCCGCTTGCGAGATGGGATCCCTTCCTAGCCACCTCATGCCCAACACAAAAAGGGATCCCATGAGGGATCCCTGAACTCTTTAGTTTTTGATTTTTGATTACTCAAGATTCGCCGGGAGCGGATCCCTGACGAGACCAGAACGGCTTCCTTTAGAGCGCATTGCCGCGGGGGAGGACTTCTTCAGGGAACTCAAAGCGCTCATGGGGCTGGTCCTGCGGCGCCATCCACGCCCGAATCCCCTCG
>NZ_JBSSBR010000054.1:0-6380 GCF_054059035.1 Thermostichus sp. MS-CIW-36 | reverse complement strand
CAGCCGATGAACACGAATCTGTCGCGCTTGAGCCAGTCATCGACGATGTCGAACCATCCTCGCTCCTGACGCACGCGCCCTACCGCTATGGTCATCTGAACTACTCCTTAAAGACATCTAAATGAATGAGGACGTTAATGAAACTACAAAGTTTGCTTCTTCGAAGCAAGAGCGGAGCCTAGGTATAAAGACTCAACCCTCGGGTCTTTTGCCTCAGTTTCTTTGAACGGCTCTTTGGCGAGAACTGCCTGGGAACTTTCCAGTGGGTTAGAATTCCCAGCGCTCCAAGACCCTATCGAGAACCGTTTCCAGGGCTCACGAGGCCCAACAGAGCATTCGAGAGCCACCGGACAAGTTTTACGGCTGTAGGCATTACGATTTAGCCTATGCCGGTAAAGACTTGTAAATTGCTTTCATTATAGAGGTGGATAGCCGGATCTTATCAAGTCCAAGAGAACGCCTGTTTTTCCAGGAGCTAGGTTTGGGTCGCTACACCGCTGGAGTGAAGGCCAGGGCTTGGGATCCGATATCCTGAGAAGGCGATGTAACCCATGTGCGAGGAATCTAATCTATGGCTGGCGAGATCTTCACCACTGCTGGACTCTGCA
Organism: Thermostichus sp. MS-CIW-36; assembly: GCF_054059035.1. NCBI lineage: Bacteria > Bacillati > Cyanobacteriota > Cyanophyceae > Thermostichales > Thermostichaceae > Thermostichus > Thermostichus sp. MS-CIW-36. The sequence continues at coordinate 5,772 of NZ_JBSSBR010000054.1, read as the reverse complement.
TTGTGCTGACCCTGGTGGGTGTGGCGCTTGGATACGGGATCCTGAGGGTGACCCAAGGGGGGGCAGAGTGAGGGTTCTCCAAAAGCCCTCCCTTCAGTTGTCGGGGGTTTCTCCCGATCCCGCTCGGCCCTTGTCACAGCCTCGTGTCAATTGGCCACCTGGATGTGAAGTGGGTGACGAAAAGATGATAGGCCCATGAAGATTTGTGTTGTTGGCGCCGGGGCGGTGGGAAGCCATCTGGCCGTTTGCCTGGCCCGGTCGGGCTTCCCTGTCAGTGTTGTGGCGCGTGGAGCTCACCTGCAGGCCATCCGCACCCAAGGTCTGAAGCTCATCCGGCAGGGGGATCCCTCCCAAACCTGGGTGGAGCACTTGACGGCCACCGACGACCCGGCTGCCCTTGGCCCACAGGACTGGCTGATAGTGACGGTCAAGGCCCACAGCTTGCCGCAGCTTGCCCCTCGACTGGGATCCCTGTGTGGCCCCGACACCCCCATTGTGATTGCCCAGAATGGTATCCCCTGGTGGTACTTCTACCGGCATGGCGGCGAGTTTGAGGGGCATTCCCTGACTTCCGTGGATCCAGAAGGGGTTATCGCTGCCCATCTGCCGATAGAGCGGGTGATTGGCTGTGTGGTGTATATCGCCGTGCAGTTGGCAGAGCCGGGAGTGGTCTTGCACACAGGGGGTGGGCGCTACATTCTGGGGGAGCCGGATGGATCCCTGTCAGGGCGGTTGCAGTCCTTGGCCGCCATCTTTGAACAGGCGCAGCTTTCCACCACCCTCACCTCGCAGATTCGGGCCGAGATCTGGCAGAAACTGTGGGGCAATGCCGCCTTCAATCCCATCAGCGCCCTCACCCGGGCTGCTCAAGATGAAATTGCCCAATACCCACCCACCCGTGCTTTGGTTCGGTCGGTGATGCAGGAAGTTGAGGCTGTGGCCCAAGCTCTAGGGATCCGGCTGCCGGTCTCTTTGGAAGAGCGGCTAGAAGATGCAGCCCGCGTGGGATCCCATCGCACCTCGATGCTGCAGGATGTTGAGCTGGGGCGACGGACGGAGATCGAGGCCATTGTGGGAGCCATCACCGAGTTGGGGCGTTTGGTGGGCGTGCCCACTCCCCATTTGGATACTCTGTATGCTTGCGTCAAGCTGCTGGAGAGCTCTCTTTAGGCTCTTGCAGGGAGCGGTAGGGTCGCTACCGAACGGCAGAGAAACGATTCGTTTGCTGGATCCCAGGCTCCCCCCTGGGGAAGTGGCTCGAACTCTAGAATGGCTGTAGCGTCGAACTGACGAGGAAGCTGAAGGTAGCTGTCCATTTTTCTCCGACTCAACCCAACTGAAATCACAGCATTTGAATTAGCAAATGATGATCGAAAACTCCATCGTGCTCATCACCGGAGCCAGTAGCGGCATTGGGGCCGCTTGTGCCACCCTTTTTGCCCGTTCTGGAGCCCGCCTGATTCTGGTGGCCCGCCGTCAGGATCGGCTGCAGGAACTGGCTGGGGAATTGCAGCAGGCTTACGGCACTCCTTCCTACCTGCTGGCTTTGGATGTGCGGGATGGGGCAGCCGTGCAGCAGGCGCTTCAATCTTTGCCCTCGCCGTGGGCCAACATCGACATCTTGATCAACAATGCCGGTTTAAGTCGTGGCTTGGACAAGCTCCACATGGGGGCCTTGCAAGATTGGGAAGAGATGATCGATACCAACCTCAAGGGTCTGCTCTATGTTACCCGCGCCGTTTTGCCCGGCATGGTGGAGCGAGGTCGAGGCCATGTGGTGAACATCGGCTCCATTGCCGGTCGGCAGACCTACCCAGGTGGCGCTGTGTATTGCGCTTCTAAGGCCGCCGTGCGGGCCATCTCCGAGGGGCTGAAGCTGGATTTACTGGGCACCCCCATTCGCGTCACCGAGATTCAGCCGGGCCTGGTGGAAACCGAGTTCAGCCAAGTGCGCTTCCGTGGGGATCGCGCCCGTGCGGCAGCAGTGTATCAGGGCCTCACCCCCTTGACGGCGATGGATGTGGCTGAAGTGGTGGTGTTTGCGGCAACCCGTCCCCCCCACGTGAACATCAGCGAGATCTTGCTTGTGCCCACCGACCAAGCCAGTACCACCCTCGTACATCGTCGATAAGAGGCCGGCAACCGGGCTTTCGCCTCCACTCTTGCTTCCCTGAGCGACAATGGCAGCAAAGGTGGTGGGAACATGGGACTGGAAGCCGGGATCCTGATCGGGTTGGGAATCGGTTTGCTTTGCACGTTGCTCCTGCTGTGGCAGACTCGGCGCCGTTTCAGATGCGAATTGCAGCGGTTGGGATCCCTGGTGCATCTGGCCATGCCCCTCCACTCCCTGGAACAGATGCTCAGCTTGCTCAGCCGTCATCTTCGCCAACAAGATCTGGATTGGGCCAACCAAAAACAGCAACTGCAAAACTGGCAATACCTGGGTCAGCGGCTCCCTTGGGGATATCTGCGGGTGGACGAAAACAACGTGGTGCTGGAGTGCAATCCTGCCGCCCAGCGTCTGCTGCGCATCAGCCAATGGCAGCCGGGCATCAAGCTCTTGCTGGAATGGGTGCGCTCCTACGAGTTGGATCAGCTCATCGAGGCTACCCGCCGACAGGAGACCGCTGCTCCTGTCCAAAGTCGCGAATGGATTTTCTACCCTTCCGGTGGGGATGGCAAACCGATTCCGCTGCGGGCTTGGGGGTTGCTCCTGCCGCAAGCGCACGTGGCCATTTTTTTAGAAGACCGGCTGGAAGCAAAAATGCTGGCCCAACAGCGGGATCGCTGGGCTTCGGATGTGGCTCACGAGCTGAAAACCCCCCTCACCTCCATTCGCTTGCTGGCCGAAACTTTACAAAGCCGGGTCGATGCCGCTCAGGCAGTCTGGGTAGAACGATTGCTGAATGAGACTCTGCGCCTGAGCCGTTTGGTTCAAGACTTGCTCGAACTCAGTGCCCTCAATCTGGGAGCCGCATCCCGCTCTCAGTGGCGCTGGGTGGATCTGGCAAGTCTGGTGCAGGAAGCCTGGCAAAGTTTGGAGCCGTTGGCCAAACCCCGCCACCAGGAACTGCACCTGAGGGGATCGTCCCAGATCTATCTCTGGGGGGATGAGCAACGCCTATACCGCCTCATCCTCAATCTCTTGGACAACGCCGTCAAGTATGGCAAGCCCGACTCTCCTATCCATGTGGTGCTTTCGGAGCAGGGATCCCAGGTGCGGCTAGAGGTGTACGACCACGGCCCCGGCCTGCCAGAAGATCAATTTGAGTTGGTCTTTCAGCCCTTTTACCGCACCGACACTGCGCGGGCCCGCAGCAAAGGCGGAACCGGCCTAGGGCTGGCAATTGTGCGGCAGATTGTCGAGGTTCATGGGGGCACCATCCAATTGCGCAATCACCCACAAACCGGTGGGCTGTGGGTTCAGGTGGAACTGCCCCGGAAGCACTTGGATCCCTTGTGAAGCCTATCCGAAAACGCTCGCATCAGTGGCCTGCAGCCGGAGTCTGGCCGAGAATCGCTCAAGATTTCCCTGCTGCAGGGCTATCCATCTCAGGGGTGATCCCCTAGAATTGGGGTAGGTAATCCTTACAGTTCATCTTAAGCAGGCATTCGGAATGGGCACCGACTATCATTCCGCGGACTTGTTGTCCGAACGGGAGCTGCAGGTCATTGAGTTGATTGCAGCAGGACTGACCAATCAGGACATCGCGGAACGCCTAGAGATCAGCAAGCGCACCGTTGACAATCACATCAGCAATATTTTGAGCAAGACCCGAACGGCAAATCGGGTGGCCTTAGTACGCTGGGCCTTGCAATGGGGAAAGATTTGCCTGGATCAGGTAAACTGCTGCACTTTGGTCGATGACAAAATTGCTTAGTCCCATCCCATTTTGCCGGTCAAGTGTCCAGCAAAGAGTGTTGAGCGGGGGGGTTTTGGTGACTGTATTGCCCAGAAGTTATAGTCATTTCAATGAGGAATGAAACTGTTCCGTTGCAGTGCTTCCTAGCTCTTCTCTCTCTTAGGGAGAGCGATTGGGGGGCTCGCGGAAGTGATGCGGAGCATTTGGGCGACACCGCGGAGTAGTTAGGAAGCGTCTTAATCTAACTTGAAGTGACTATACTTGAGTTGTTTTGAGCTACGTTGATTGGGTTGTCATACGTGAGCGTCCCCAAGCTGAAACGCTACGCTGTTCGCTACGATTCTATGCCCCTGATGGTTTATCGGGAATTGGCTGCCCATTTGGCTTGTGTTTCAGGGGTGAAAACGGAGCTGGAGTGGAAAAAAAACTCCACCTTTCGCTACCAAGACAGCCAAATAGAGGCATTGCATATTCATCAAGAACCCGATGCCGACATAGAACAAATTAAGCGTATTCTTGACCACTATGGAGCGTGGCAGTATAGCCCCTTAGAAGACTAGCTCTCTCTGCAACCCAAAAGGGATCCCTAGGGATAGGGATCCCCGGATGATTCCTCTGCAAGGTCTGGGAAAAACCAGTTCAGCGAGCAGCTTGGCCTTGGGCAGGCAGGTGCAGCTTACGAGCCAGGCCCAATCTCGCCAACAGCCAAATGGCCCAGTAGGTCATGTCGATCTCCCACCAACGCAAACCGGCCTTAACGCACTTCGGGTCGGCATGATGGTTGTTGTGCCAGCCTTCACCATAGGTTAGAATGGCCGCCCACCAAAGGTTACGGGCATTGTCGTTGCTCTCGAAAGTCCGGTAACCCCAGAAGTGGCTGGCCGAGTTGATTAACCAGGTGCAATGCAGTAGCAGCACTGTCCGCACGAAGATACCGTACACGACGAATGACCAGCCCCCCAGCAGGTAGAGTATTGCAGCCAACGGCAGTTGCAAAAGCAGAGCATACCTATCCAGCCAGCGGTAGAAGGGATCCCGAGCCAAGTCGGGCGCAAAGGCAGAATACTTCTCAGGGTTGAAAAATTCTTCGCGGTGGTAGATCAGCCAGAGTATGTGGCTCCACCAAAAGCCCTTACGAGCAGAATAGGGATCCTTCTCCTCGTCTTCGGTGAAGGCGTGGTGCTGACGATGGCCGCCCACCCAAAAGATCGGCCCCCCTTGAACGGCCAGGGCACCGAGAGTCGTGAAGACATATTCCAGCCACTTGGGCACCTGGAAACTACGATGGCTGAGCAGGCGGTGGTACCCCAAGCAGATGCCTAAGCTGCCGAAACACCAGTGGAGAAATAGGGCTACTCCCAGAGCGGGCCAGGAGAAGAAGAAAATGCCTCCCACCAAAGCCACCACGTGAAAAATGGCAAAGAAGAGCACATGTTCCCAAGCAAACCGAAAGGACTCTTGGGGCTCGGGCCGATTGAGCGGAGCGGGATGATTCAGCGATTGGCGAGAAAAAGAAGTGGTCATGAACCCACAAAACCTCAGAAGAAGAAGTAGACTAGACTGACTAGGAAAGAGCCAAAACACAAAGCCCAAGTTAAGGCCGCCGGATAACAGCGGCCCAACGTGAAAACGGAGTCAAACCCCTGAAGACACCGCCATAGCCAGCGGTGACTTGCTATGTGCTCCGCTGTGATGAACTTGGCTACACAGGAAGAAGAGGAGCAGAGGCAACGCTGCCGACATCCTCTCGCTTGACATTAAGCCTAGCGGTATTCCACCGTAAATGCAAGCGTCACTTGCAGCCCGCCGCAATTCTTCAGCTAGAAATCGCAGGAGCCCCGCACTGTACCCGTAGGGTCAGTGTCGGGAGGAATGCGGAAGTTATGATAGAACCATGACCCAAGTCCTG
>NZ_JBSSBR010000053.1:0-8658 GCF_054059035.1 Thermostichus sp. MS-CIW-36 | reverse complement strand
CCAATATCTTCTGCCATTTGTTTTCATCTAAAAAAACCAACTTCATCCTCTTTCCTCTATAAATTATTCTCTCTATCCTAACATAAGATCAACACGACCTAGTTCTGAGTGCTCCACAAATCCAGTGGCGCTATCCATCGCCACCCTACAGAGGGTGGGGAATTCCGCGCGTTTTGTTAACTTTCGAGCGCAGAGATTTTGAGCTGGCGGGGAACCCTTTGGGATTGGAAGGGTCAAAATGGATGCTCGCGAAGCGGGCCGTAGGTCGCTGGGGATCCGGCATCTGTTAAGGTGCTTGAAGGGTGGGTTCTTCTGCACAAGCATTCTTCGTGAGGTTGGGCTCATGTCTCCCGTGCTGTGGCAAGCGATTGGGTACGCCTGTGGGATCTCGCTGGGGATCCTGGGGTTGATTGTCCTTGTCAACGTTCTCGTGGAATGGCTGGATCGGCGAGAGACCCCGGCGAAGCCGACCGAGCCGCCAGAACCCTGCAGCACAACGGAGGGATCCCCGTCGGCATGAGTGACAGGGTTCGCGTTCACGTCTGGGTACGGGGGCGGGTTCAGGGGGTGGGGTTTCGCGCCCACACCGAAGCCATGGCCCGCAATGCCGGTGTTGGCGGCTGGGTGCGCAACTTGCGGGATGGTCGCGTCGAGGCCGTTTTTGAAGGATCCCCTGCTGCGGTGGAGGCCATGCTGCGCTGGTGCCAACAGGGCAGCCCCGGTTCGGTTGTGGAGGCCATTGAGCAACGTTCCGAGCCGCCGGAAGGTCTACCCACTTTTGAGATTCGCCCTACCGTTTGAAGGAGTTTGGCTGTTCCAAGGATTTCTTTGACCTGCAGCACTTCAGCTTCGTCCGCTGGTTCTGAGCTGCCGTCCTCAGAAACTGCCCATGAGCTGGGATCCCCCAAGGTCGCACTAGAATGGTTACACCGCAAGTTTTTCCCATCCCATGACTGTTGCTGCCCCCGCCAAAGTGCAATATGAAGCTGTGATCGGGTTGGAAGTTCACTGCCAGCTCAGCACCCGCTCCAAGATCTTTTCCAGCAGCGCGACGGCATTTGGCGCTCCCCCCAACACGAATATCGACCCGATTTGTATGGGCTTGCCCGGCACCCTGCCGGTGTTGAACGAAAAGGTGCTGGAGTACGCGGTCAAAGCCGGTTTGGCCTTGAATTGCACCATTGCCCCCTACAGCAAGTTCGACCGCAAGCAATACTTTTACCCCGACTTGCCCAAAAACTACCAAATCTCGCAATACGACCTGCCAATTGCCACCCACGGCTGGATCGAGATCCAGCTCAGCGACGGTCGCACCAAGCGCATCGGCATCACCCGTCTGCACATGGAAGAAGACGCGGGCAAACTGGTACATGCTGGCAGCGATCGCCTGTCGGGATCCAGCTATTCTTTGGTGGATTTCAACCGAGCGGGGGTTCCCCTCATCGAGATCGTCAGCGAGCCGGACATCCGCAGCGGGGAAGAGGCAGCCGAGTATGTGCAAGAGCTGCGCCGCATCCTGCGCTATGCCGGGCTGTGTGATGGCAACCTGCAGGAGGGATCCCTGCGCTGTGATGTGAACATCTCGGTGCGTCCGCTGGGATCCCAGACCTTTGGCACGAAGGTGGAAATTAAAAACATGAACTCCTTCAACGCCATCCAACGGGCCATCGAGTACGAATTCAACCGCCAGGTCAAGGTTGTGGAGGCGGGCGAGCGGATCGTGCAAGAGACCCGCCTTTGGGAAGAAAACAGCCAGCGCACCATCAGCATGCGCAAGAAAGAGGGATCCAGCGACTATCGCTATTTCCCCGAGCCCGATCTGCCGCCGATTCGCGTTACCGAAGCGCAAAAGGCCCGCTGGAGGGCAGAGCTGCCGGAATTGCCCGGTGTGAAGCGGCGACGTTATCAGGAGGTGTACGGCCTCTCGGTGTACGATGCCCGCTACCTCAGCGATGAACGCAACACCGCCGAATACTTTGAAGCCGTGATCGCCGCCGGTGCCGACCCGAAAGCAGCCGCTAACTGGATGATGAGCGACATTGCCAGCTACCTCAACACCCACAAGCTGGACTACCCCGACATTGCCCTGAAGCCGGAAACCCTGGCCGAGCTGATCGGTCTCATCGAGCGGGGCACCATCTCCAGCAAAATCGCCAAGGAGATCCTGCCGGAACTGCTGGAAAAAGGCGGGTCGGCCCGCGCCCTGGTGGAAGCCAAAGGCATGACCCAAATCTCGGATAGCAATCTTCTGGAGCAGATAATCGCTGAGGTGTTGGCGGAGAATCCAGAGCAACTGGAGCAGTATCGGGGGGGTAAAACCAAGCTCTTCGGCTACTTTGTCGGGCAATTGATGAAAAAAACCCAGGGACGGGCGGATCCAAAGCTGGCCAACGACCTGCTCAAGCAACACCTCGACGGCTAGCTCCAAGCATCGGTGAGGGAATAGCCCAACTCCTGGATCATGCGCCGCAGCAGGGGCAAACTCAGCCCGATCACATTGCCAGGGCACCCCTCGATCCGCTCCACAAACAGGCTGCCACGACCATCGATGGCAAAACAGCCGGCACAGGCCAAAGGCTCACCGGTGGCCACATAGGCGCGGATCTCCTCGTCGCTGGGCTTGGCAAAAAACACCCGCGTCACCGCATAGTGGGTGAGGCGACGGTTCTGCTTCGTGTCAATTAAGGCATGGCCTGTGTAGAGCTCTCCCACTTCGCCCCGCATTTGCCGCAAGCGCCGTTCCGCCTCTAGGGCATTGGGCGGCTTACCTAGGATCTCGCCATTTAGGTAGAGCACAGAGTCGGCCCCCACAACCAAGACGGGCTCCCGTTGCTGGGCCGCCACCACTTCGGCTTTCGCCGAGGCCAGCTTCTGCACCAGCTCCACCGGATTAGAGCTCTGGATTTGGCTTTCGTCGAAGTAGCTGGGTTGAACGCGATGGGGGATCCCGGCAGCCTTTAACAATTGGCGGCGGGCAGCGGATTGCGAGGCCAGTACGATAGGAGGCAACATCGACTCAACACCCAAAGCCTGGACGTTTGCTGGATGGAAGTTCGCTCCATGAGCTAGTTTCCATTAGCTTAGTTAGTGTGCGCCTGATATGCGCCGACGAGTGGGCGCCGAAAGGAAACTCTCCCGATATCTTCCCAGCTGGATCCCGTTTGTGACCACTCTCCCCACCCAAGCTGATCTCGATCTTGCCCGTTCCGGGATCCTTCAGCGCTATTGGGGGGATCAAGACACTCCGGAAAGCCGCTGGGTGAACTTGCTGGTGGCGGCGCTGGTTTTCTGTTCGTCCACCTTCTTTGTGGTGGAAACCTATCCCATTCCCCCTGAGGTACGTCTTTGGCTGGAGCGGGTGGATCGCCTCATTCTCGGCTTGTTTGTGGTGGAATATCTGCTCCGACTGGCAGCGGCCCCGCAGAAGTTGCGCTATGTCTTCAGCCTCTATTCACTCATCGATTTGCTGGCCATTTTGCCTTTTTTTGCCGGGCTAACCGATATTCGCTTCATCCGCCTCTTGCGCTGGTTTCGCATCCTGCGGCTGCTGCGCCTGGTAGAGGGCAAAACCCTGTTTGGGCAAGTGATCTCCGCCGATAGCCGCATTTTGCTGCGCATTTTCTTCACCCTCTTTGCCATTGTTTTCGTCTACTCTGGGCTGATCTACCAGGTAGAACATCCAGTGAATCCTGGCGCTTTTGCCACCTTTTTGGATGCTTTCTACTTTTCCGTCGTTACCATGACCACGGTGGGGTTTGGGGATCTCACCCCCACTTCTGAGCTGGGCCGGCTGCTGACAGTGTTGATGATCTTGACGGGCATAGCCCTGATCCCTTGGCAAGTGGGGGAGTTGATCAAGCAACTGGTAAAAAGCGGCAACTCGGTGCAATGGGCCTGCCCAGGCTGTGGCCTCTCCCAGCACGATGGGGATGCCCAATTCTGCAAGCGCTGCGGCACACTGCTCTATCCAAGGGATTGAGGCTGTTGGCCAATTTGGGGCAAAGACAGGATAGGCTAGGACGGGTTGCAGGAGGATCTGCGATGTTGGCCCACCCCGAGCTAACCATCCCCGGCAAGCTGAACGTGAAGGCGGGCGTGGCGATGCTGGTTGCCGCCATTGTCCTCGGCTGGATCCTCAGCCAAGTTCAGCCGTTGCCGCTCGCCCCCCAGGAGGCTTCGGGGATCCCTGCCGAGCCCCTCCTCTGGCAGGAGGTGCCCAAACAAAAGTACGCCTGGCACATTTGCTACGCCTTTTTGGGCAACATGGGGTTGATCAAAATCGGCGGCGGACTGGCCCTGGTGGTGCTGGGATCCCGCTTTACGGCTGGGCAAATGCTCTCGCAAATTCTCCTGTTGGGGGGAATGCTGCACCCGGCTTCTTGGGCTTTGGTGGCCCTGACGGGGCTGGAAGGGTGGGGCTGGCTGGGTAATGCCGGAGCCGCAGCGGTGGCGGTGGTGGTGATGGTGTTGTTTGTTTACCTGGTCTTGGCCACCTGCCGTTCCCTACAAGCCGTCCGAAGGCTGACCCAATCCCGAACCTGCCGTTAGCCCCAGTTGGGGAAAGCTGAGAAATCGTTTAAGATCGTTAACGGCAACACTCTAAACAACCGGACGGTGCTCTGCATGGCGGTGCAAGAGGAGGTTTTTTTTGAGGGTGGCCCCCACAGCGGCGATTTGGTGCTGAACTCCTTCATTGGGGCTACGCTTGTCGGCTTGCCTCTGTTTGTGGGGGCACTGGTGCGCAAGCTGTGGGTACACTATCGGATTACCAATCGTCGCATCACCGTGATCGGGGGGTGGGGCGGCAAGGAGCGCTCAGACGTGATCTACAGCGAGATCGCCAAAGTGGTCATGGTGCCACGGGGCTTGGGCGTGTGGGGAGATATGGTGCTCACCCTCAAGGATGGCAGTCGCCTGGAGATGCGGGCCTTGCCTCGCTTTCGGGAAATCTACAACTACATCAACGAGCGGATTGACGAGAAGGCCAAGCAGGTGAGCGGCCCAATTGGCAAAAAACGCCGCTCTGCCCAGTCCTGACCGTGCCTGACCCTTGGGGATCCCTTCCTGTGGCTGTCCCCACTCTTCCCAGCCGGGATCCCGCTTGGCCTGAGCGCCTGGCCCTGGTGCACGAGTACCTGATCTGGCCGGGGGGATCGGAAAAGGTTTTGCAGGAGCTGGTGGCTTTTGCCCCACAGGCCCCCCTTTACGTTAGTCTCTTCTCGGCTCACACCCTGCCGCCGAGCTGGCAGGAGCTGTCGATTCACACCTCTTTTTTGCAAGGCTGGGCCAAGTGGCTGGGGGTGTTGCGCCCTGACTATCACGCCCGCCTCAAGTATCTGCTGCCCTGGATGCCGTTGGCCTACGAGAGCTTCGACTTTTCGGGGTATGACTGTGTGATCTCCAGCAGCCACGCCTTTGCCAAAGGGATCCTGACGGGAGCCTCTACCCTGCACCTGAGCTATATCCACAGCCCCACCCGTTACCTGTGGGAGAACCGGGAGCTGTATCTGCAGCGAGAAGGGTTGGGGGGAATCGGGCCCATTCGCACAATTAGCCAATGGCTGCTGCACCGCCTGCGCCAGTGGGATTTTCTGGCAGCTCAACGTCCAGATCTGTTGATCGCCAACTCCCAGCACATTCGCCGCCGCATTGCCAAGCTCTACCGCCGCGAGGCTGTTGTTATCTACCCGCCCGTTCCGCTGCAGGGGTTTGAGCCGGTGGCGGATCCCAGTGGCGATTACGACCTGGTGGCGGGCCGATTGGTGCCCTACAAACGGGTGGATCTGGCAATTGCCGCCTGTGAACGGCTGGGTCGTCGTCTGCTGATTGTGGGAGAAGGGCCGGAGCTCCCTCGGCTCAAGCGATTGGCGGGGCCGCAGGTGGAGTTTTTGCCCCATCAACCGCAAGCCCGTCTGCAGGAGCTGTTGGCCCATTGCCGGGTGCTGCTGTTCCCGTGGGAGGAGGATTTCGGCCTGGTGCCGGTGGAGGTGCAAGCCTGTGGTCGTCCTGTGGTTGCCCTCAACCGGGGAGGTGTCCGGGAGACGGTCATCCACGGCCAAACCGGCATCCTCATCCCCGAAGCCAGTGTGGAAGCGTTGGTGGAAGGGCTGCGCCAGGCAGATCGACAGGACTGGGATCCCCGGCGGATTCGGGCCCATGCTCTGCAATTTGCCCCGGAGCGATTTCACGCCCAATTGGGATCCCTGTTGCGCTGGGCTTGGCCTCGTTTTCAAGCCGGAGAACGGTTGGATCCCCGAGAATGGAGCCCTCAGTAGGGCCGCCGCTGCACAAAAGCCGGCAACTCAATCCGGCTACGACCGCCCGTTTCCGTCCCTGCCTGTGAAGCGGCCAAAGCGGAGCGTTTCAGGAGCCTTTCTGTCCGTTGGCGCCAGCGGTGTGGAGCACTTTCTTCCCGCTCGTCCAGGGTGAGCGGCGGGATCCCTGGGGTGGGTGTTCTCCAGGTGGTGGCCGGGGAAGGAGCAGACTCGTCAGCCGCGGCAGGAATCCGTTCCTGGGCCCGATGATTCGACCTGGGCTCGACAACCGCTGGCTGAGGGGAAGCGGAGGCCGACTGACGCAGTGTGGCCAGTTGCTCTTCCAGTTCTTGGTTGCGCTGCTGCAGCAGAGCTACTTCCTTTTCTTGGGTTTGCGCGTAGGCGTGGGCCTGCACGCACTCGGTTTTCAAAGCCATCACCTGCTGCTGCAACTTCTCGATTTGCTTTTGGCTGACCAGATGATGGGCCTCGGCCAGTTCTCGCCCCCGCCGGGCTTCTTCCAGGCTTTCTTGGGTGCTCTGCACCTGCTGCTGAACTTCCTGCCACTGGGCAAGGGTGGGACGCTGGGCCAACTCTTGGATAAGCTGATCCCGCTCGGCTCGCAAAGCACCAAGCTCGCGAGTCAAAGCCTGCACCTGCTCCTCCAAGACCAGGATTCGCTGCGCCTGCGAGGACTCTGTCTCCCTGAGGTGGGCGGCCTGGGCTGCTTCCGCTTCCAGTTTGGCAATTTGTTGAGCTTGCTCGGCCTGCTGTCGCTGACTCTGCTGCAGCTCTTCCAGCAAGGTGGCCCGCTCGGCCTTGGCAAAAGAGGCTTGTTGGCGCAGATGATCCAACTCCGCTTGCAAGTGTGCCCATTGCTCTGGGGTAGGGCGCTCTTCCAATTTGCGAATACGTTGCCGGGCAGTGTTCAGGTCAGCTTCCATGTGCGCCTTTTCGGTTTCCAGATGGGTCTTCAAACGCTGCCATTCGGCTTCGGCTTGGCGGTGGGCAGCCTCTAGCTCTGCCCGTAGGGTTTCCAGTTCTTGGGCAGAAGGTCGAGCAGCCAACTCTTGGATTTGCGCTTGCAATTGTGCTTTTTCCTCCTCTAGCTCTTGTATGCGGAGCTGCAGTTGGGCTTGCAAAAGCTGCACCTGCGGCAACTTGACGGCGTATTCTCCCAATTGGTTGGCCTGCTGTTTCAGCTCCAGGAGCTCCTGCTGCAGTTGGTAAAATCGGGCCGGATCGACGCGCCGCTGCAATTCCGCCTTGAGGGTTTCAATTTCCGCCTGGCTAGTTTGCAACTGCTGCTGCAGAATGTGGTAGTGCTCCAGCGTTGGACGGCGCTCCATTTCCCACAGGAGATTCTGCAGTTCTTCGATGTGCTGTTGCTGAAGCTGAAAAGCCTCTAGGGTAGGGCGCTGGGCCAGCTGCGCTTTCTCTTCTTGACAGGCTTGCAGAGCGTGATCCCGTTCTTGAATCTGGGCCTGTGCTTCCAGCAGTTGATGTTCCAGGCGATGGATGCACTCAATCTGCTGCAATGACAGCGCTTCCGATTCGGCGAGGGATCGCTCTAGGTTGCGCACCCGCGCCCGCAAGGCTTTTAGCTCCTCTTCCCCTTCCATATCCAGGCTGCTCGACAGGTTATGGGCCTTACTGTAGCAGATGGTCTGGATGAAAATCCAGCTCGCCACTATCTGTAGTGTAAATTTTTAGCTTTTCCCAGAATCAACACTAACTCTGTTGCCCCCGCCCTCTATACTGAGAAGGTGAGTTTTCAGATGAACCCTGTGATGAAGCTGGGATCCAAACCTTGGGGATGGGTGCTGGGCCTGCTGGGTGTGGCCTTGGTCGGTTGTGGTGCCGATGCGCTGACGGCCAGTACTCCGCTGCCGCCTTTGATCACCAGCAGCGATATTCCTTCTGTGGTGAATCGGAACGGCTTTTTGGAGCTGGGGGTTTCGGTATCGGTGCCGGGCCGGATCCCGGCGGAGCTGGCGTTTCAGGTGTCGTGGTCAGGGATCGAGGTGCAGACGCTATCGGCGGCGCAGGTGAATTGTGTGTCTGGAGAGGTGTTCTGTACAACCCGCTTCCGCATTCGCCCTCCCCTGAGCTTGGTGCCCGGCTCCTACCTGCTCAGCTTGCGGGTCTTCGACCGGTTGGGTCAAAGTGCTGCGGTGACCGGGACGGTGCTGCTCAGGGATCCCTGAGGTCGCCCTATCCTTGCCCAGCCTTGAGAAAGCGGTGCGGTTCCCGTTCCCATAAGCATTGCGTAGCAGTAGGTAGCAGTATGAGGTGCCGTAGGCATAGCACCTGATACATTTACGCTGAACACTGCTGAACATCACTGTTCAACTATGCAGCGATAGCATTCTGTTTGTTTCCAAACAGAATGGCGGTATCCCGC
>NZ_JBSSBR010000052.1:0-10677 GCF_054059035.1 Thermostichus sp. MS-CIW-36 | reverse complement strand
ACTCCGTCCCGCTAACGCGAATGGAAACAAACAGAATGCTATCGCTGCATAGTTGAACAGTGATGTTCAGCAGTGTTCAGCGTAAATGTATCAGGCAGGAAACCCTCTGTCAAGCTGTCGGCTAAGCCTCTGCCCAACGGTGAGCGTTCTCAACCCGGTGCTTTCTACACACTAGCTCGCCGAGCCAACTTATAGTCATTTCAAACTGGATTGAGACACTCCTACTGCTGCCCAAACGCCCCGCGCCGCTTCCGCGACCACCTCCAGTCCTTCTCCCAGAGAGAGAGGAGTTGGGAAGCAATGCAACAGATTTCATTCTTGTTTAAAATGCAATTCCCTAGGCAGGCTCCACCGCTTCTTGTAGGGCTTTGCGGGCAATGCGAGTGACGTAGACGGTAGCGGCTATGGTGGCGATGAGCCCCACGAGGCGAACGACCCATTGGGCGGTTTGAGCCTGAGGATCCAACTCCGCGCCTTCCATGTCGGCCAGGGATCCCGCCAATGAACCGATGTACACATACATAAAAGTGCCCGGCACGATCCCGGCAGTGCCCAACAAGTTATCCAGAAAAGAAATTTGGGTCAGCCCCAGGGCGTAGTTGAGCACATTGAAGGGAAACGCAGGCGACAGCCGAATCAGGCCGACTATTTTCCATCCCTCACGTCCCAACGCTCGATCGATGGCCGCAAACTTGGCGTTTCCCTCAATCCATTTCGCCACCTGTTCCCGCGCCAAGTAGCGCCCGATTAAAAAAGCCAAGTTGGCTCCAATGGTTGCCCCGATCAGCACGTACACAGTTCCGGCCAGCAACCCGAACACGGCCCCTGCCCCCAAGGTCAGCACCGAGGCTGGTAGAAGCAGCACCGTCGCTACAATGTAAATGGCAATGAAGAGGATTGGCCCCAGCAACCCCAAGCTTTCAATCCAAGCCAGAGCTTCGGCGAGCCAGTCTTGAATAACTCCAAAAAATCCCAATCGATGGGCTGCCCAAAAGATAAAAATGGCCAAGCCCAAGCCGGTAGCAAGCTTAAGCAAAATCCGCTGCTTTTGGGGATTTGTGTTGAGTTGAGGTAGCTCTTCCATTGGCTAAACTCCTACAAAGTTCTTGTGAGGCGAGCTAGGGCAAGCCAGAGTAGACAGCTCTTGGAGTGGGGGAAGTATCTTTACCCGAAAGTCGTGCCGTTCCATCCCCAAAGATAGCCTTTGGCATCGCTGAACTCAATGTAAATCCTCTTCTTGGGGATCCCCAATCGGGCCTCGATGGTGCCGCAAAAAAACTCGCTCATGGCTCGGGTTTGTTGGGCGGAAAATTGCCCGATACTCTTGATTTCTAGGTAACAACAGGGATCCCCACTGCCAGCAAAGGTCATCGGGATCCCACCTTCAAAGGCAGTCATCACGTAGGCTTCCGACTTGCCCAACTGTTCAGATAGAGCAGCAGACAGCACCTTGAGCAGTTCCTCTACTGCGGCGATTTCTGGTTGCACAGACGTTTGCAGCTTGATCAAAGGCATGGATCCCTCTCCCTCTCAACGAGTTCATCTTGGCATTCTTGGCCCCGCTTTTTGGCGATCCACCTGTGGTAGCGTAGCGACAGAGTTGGGCAAACCTCTATGGAGCAGACGAAGCCGGCCAAGCCAGAGATCGGCCACCAGCAGGGCCAAATCGGGCCAGGCCATTGTGCTGTGCAAACTGAGGCTGCCCCCGCTCCTGTCGGCCCTTACAGCCAGGGCGTTACTGCTCTGGGGCCGTTTCTGTTCACCGCCGGACAGGTGGGCCTGGATCCCAAAACCGGCAAACTGGTGGGGGAGGACATTGTTTCTCAAACTCGGCAGGCGTTGCTGAACGTGCAGGCAGTGCTGGAAGCGGGGGGCACCACTCTCGCCAATGTGGTGAAGACAACGGTTTTCCTGGCCGATATGGAGGACTTTGCGGCCATGAACGAGGTTTATCGAGAGTTTTTTGCCACCGATCCGGCTCCGGCCCGCTCTTGCGTACAGGTGGCCTGCCTGCCCCTCAATGCCCGAGTAGAAATCGAGGTTGTGGCCTGCTACCCACAATCGACCTAAATGTCTCCTGAGTCCGGCTAGCGGAATGGTTTCTGGGTCGGCGCGGATCCCGGCAAATCGGGAACCGGATCGTAGCCCCCTGGATGCCAGGGATGACAGCGACAGAGGCGACGGATCCCCAGCCAACCCCCTCGTAGGGCACCGTAGCGCCGCACCGCTTCCAAGGTGTACTGAGAGCAGGTGGGGTAATAGCGACAAGCAGGTGGCAGCCAAGGAGAAATGCCGACCTGGTAACCCCGGATCAGGGCAATCAAGCTGCGGGTGAGGGGATCCGATTGTTCGGGCATGGGTCGGAGTCCAAAAAGCGCATCGCTACTTCAAGGTCATCTGGAACGTACCGGCGATCTCTATTGTCAATCCTTGCAGTTACCAAGAAAACTGGGTTTAAAGCCCCGCCCTAAGGCCTACGGCCCGCTGACGCGACAAGAGCGGCTTTTATCTTGCCAGACCTTTGATAAAGTAGGCTCATGCGCGTCCTCGAAGCCAAGCTCCTCAACGGCACAGCCCAGCAGTACCAAGCCTTGGATGAGGCCATTCGGACTGCCCAGTTCGTGCGCAACAAGTGCCTGCGCCACTGGATGGATCATCAGGGGGTGAACAGGGCCACGTTGTACTCCCTCTGCAAGGACTTGGCCAGAGAGTTCCCCTTCGCCCAGAAGCTGAACTCCTCTGCCCGACAAGCCAGTGCGGAGCGAGCCTGGTTTGCCATCTCCAACTTCTACCGCCGCTGCAAGGAGAAGGCAGCCCGGAAGGGCTATCCCAAGTTCCAGAAATATTGCCGCTCCGTGGAGTACAAAGTCTCCGGCTGGAAGCTCTCCCAAGATGGAATGTCTATCACCTTCACGGACGGCTTCCAGGCAGGCACCTTTGCCCTGTACTGCAACGGCGAGGCGCGGCGGGACATCCTCACCCTGAAAATCAATCGGGTGCGGGTAGTGCGGAGAGCCGATGGCTACTACGCCCAGTTCTGCCTGGACGTGGAGCGTCGGGAGAAGGTGGGCTACACCGGCGAGGCGGTGGGGCTGGATGTGGGCTTGATGCACTTCTACACCGACAGCAATGGGAACGCTGTGCCGTGTCCCAAGTTTTTGCGTCGTGCCGAGAGGAGGTTGAAACAACAGCAAAGGAGACTGAGCAGAAAGTTCAAGAAGGGGGCCAAACCCCAATCCAAGAACTACCACCAGCAGAGGAAGCGGCTGGG
This sequence comes from Thermostichus sp. MS-CIW-36, assembly GCF_054059035.1. NCBI lineage: Bacteria > Bacillati > Cyanobacteriota > Cyanophyceae > Thermostichales > Thermostichaceae > Thermostichus > Thermostichus sp. MS-CIW-36. Next base: position 7,406 of record NZ_JBSSBR010000052.1, on the reverse strand, counting down.
CAAGGTGCATCTCAAAGTCCAACGCCAGCGTAGAGACTGGGTCATCAAGCTGGCCCGGTGCGTAGTGCTCGCCTACGGCGGCGCGGAGCGCTTTGTCTAGCGACATCGTGGCGTATGAGAACTTGCCGGTGCGCAGCTTGGCGCGGAATCACCACTTGGCCAAGTCGCTCGCGTAAGCGGTGCGGAGCACTATTCACGATGCGAGCTGGAGTTTATTCACCGGGTGGCTGGACTCCTACGGGAAGGTCTTCAACAAGGTGGTGGTGGCCGTGCCGCCCCAGTACACCAGTCAGGACTGTTCTCGGTGTGGCCACCGGGTGAAGAAGACGCTGTCCACTCGCACCCATCAATGCCCGCAGTGTGGGGTGGTGATCGACCGGGATGAGAATGCGGCCATCAACATCCTGCGCAAAGGGTTGGAGCTGTTGGGTGAGGAGTGGAGCAACGGTACCTTTGGGCAAAAGGGAACCGCCCCGAAAGGGGGAACGCCTGGGGAGAAAGGCCTACGGCCCGCTGCCGCGATGAGCACCGCTGCTGTGGAGGGGCAACCTGACACGGTAAGTGCTGTCGCAGAACCAGGAACCAGAATCCCCTGCCTTTAGGCAGGGGAGTATGTCAAGGCTCAGGGAAAATAATGGTTTAATGGTGGTTTGACAGCCAAAACTTCCTGGCCCAGGCCGGAACTCTCTTGGCAGGGCCCCTTGATCTTGAGTTTGGGATCCCTTCTCACCTTGTCTATGCTGAAAACCACTCGTCGCTTGGCCCTGCTAGCCCTGTCGGGGCTGGCGGTTCTTGTTCTCGCTCCCCAGAGGGGCCTCGCCAGGCCCATCATCGTCGGCTCCAAGGACTTTACCGAGCAGTTTATTCTGGGGGAAATGTACGCCTTAGCCCTGGAGGCGGCAGGGTTCACGGTGGAGCGCAAGCTCAACCTGGGGGGCACGCCGGTAGCTCATGCGGGCCTGCTGAGCGGCGAGATCGATCTCTACCCAGAGTACACCGGCACCGGCCTGCTGACGGTGCTCAAGTTGCCCAGCAGCGGCGACCCGGCAGAGGTGTACGCGACGGTGGCCCGCGAGTACGAGAGCCGGTTCCAACTGATTTGGCTGGATCCCGCCCCCATGAACAACACTCAGGCCCTGGCCATGACCCGAACTAGAGCGGCTGAGCTGGGCATTGCCACCATCTCGGACATGGTGGCCAAAGCGGGCGAGCTGGTGATGATCGGGCCGCCGGAGTTTCAAGCCCGCGAAGATGGACTACCCGGGATCCAAGCAGCTTACGGCAATTTTCGGCTCAAAGCCTACAAAGCGGTGGATCCCGGCCTGCGCTACCAGGGCTTGGTCAATGGGGAAGCGGATGTGGCGGTGGCCTTTGGCACCGATGGGGAAATTGCCGCCTTTGACCTGGTGCTGCTGGAGGATGACAAGCAGCTTTTCCCCCCCTACCAGGTGGCGCCGGTGGTGCGCAAGGACACCCTAGAGGCCAACCCCGGCATTGCTGCTGCCTTAAATGCCCTTTCCCCCCTGCTGACGGACGAGGTGATGCAGCGGTTGAACTACGAGGTGAGCGGCAACCGCAAGGAGCCGGCGGAGGTGGCCAGAGCCTTCTTGGTGGAAGCCGGCATCCTGAAGAAATAATCTTGCCCTTGCACGAGGCCCTGAGGTGAGCACCGTTGAGTTCGAGCGGGTGTCGCTGCGCTTTCCCCACAGTTCCCAGCCGGCTGTGGACGAGTGCAGTTTTTCCGTGGAGTCGGGCCAGTTGGTGGTCATTTTGGGGCCTTCTGGCTGCGGCAAAACCACCCTTCTGAAAATGGTGAATCGCCTACTGGATCCCACCCAGGGGCAGATTCGCTTGGACGGGCGGGATATCCGCCAGTTTCCCGTCACGGCTCTGCGGCAGCGGATCGGCTATGTTATCCAGCAATCGGGGCTGTTTCCCCACATGACGGTGGCCCAGAATGTGGCGGTGGTGCCGCGACTTTTGGGATGGGCGAAGGAGCGCATCCGCGAGCGGGTGGACGAGCTGCTCAGCTTGGTTAATTTGCCCCCCCATGAGTACAGAAACCGCTACCCTGCTCAACTGTCGGGCGGACAACAACAGCGGGTCGGTCTGGCTCGGGCCCTGGCCGGGGATCCAGGGCTGCTGCTGATGGACGAGCCTTTTGGGGCCATCGATGCCATTACCCGCAGCAAGCTGCAAGATGAGATCCTGCGCCTGCAACGGCAATTGAAAAAAACCATCCTGTTCGTCTCCCACGATGTGGAAGAGGCGCTGCGCCTGGCGGATCGCATTTTGGTGATGCAGAAGGGGCGGGTGGTGCAGTTCGACACTCCCTTTCGGCTGCTCACCCAGCCGGCTACTCCCTTTGTCAGGGAACTGCTGGGGGCAGATGACATGGTACGGCAGTTGAGTGTGCTGCGGGTGGAAACGGCGATGGCCGGGATCCCGCACAACCACAAAATCCAAGAGGGAGCGATGGTGAGGCCCCAGGCCACTTTGCGGCAAGCCTTGTCCCTGCTGTTGCGCACAGGGGCGGCAGCCCTGACGGTGTGGGAGGACGGGCGGGCCATCGGCGTTTTGACCTTGGATCACATTCGCAGCTTGGCCATGCTGGAGGGGGGATCCGCGTGAGCTATCTCCTCAACCACCCCGGCCTGATGTGGCAGCTCACCCAAGAGCATCTGGCGATGGTGGGGATGACCTTGGGCATGGCGGTGGTGTTGGCGGTGCCGCTGGCTCTGCTGGTTCACCACGTGCGCTGGTTGGCCCTGCCGGTCATGGGGATCCTCAGCATCCTGTACACAGTGCCCAGCCTGGCTTTGATCATTTTGTTGGTGCCCTGGCTTGGCCTGAATGCCCGCTCGGTGGTGGTGGCGATGGTGATCTACACGCAGGTGATCTTGGTGCGCCATTTTTGCGTGGGCCTGCGCTCGGTCGAGCCTGCCATCCTGGAAGCTGCCAAGGGCATGGGGATGAACCTCTGGCAACGGTGGTGGCAGGTGCAGGTGCCGCTCATGCTGCCCATTGTTTTGGCAGGGCTGCGGCTGGCGGCAATTGTGGCCATTGCCATTGCCACCGTGGGCGCCAAGTTTGGGGCAGGGGGACTGGGAACCCTGCTGTTCGATGGCATTGCCCAGGCCGGTCGCTACGACAAGATCTGGGCCGGATCCCTGGCGGTGGGATCCCTGGCCTTGCTGGTGAACACAGCCTTGCTCAGCCTGGAATGGGCGGCCCGCCGTGGCTGAGGGGATAAACTTTCGAGCAGGTCGGTCTTCTCTGTAGTTCTGTGTATAGTTCTGTGGGGCGAAACTGGGTGTAGCATGGGTGAGCAACCAGGGACTCCGTCCCGCTGGCGTGAGCGGGTGAGAGATTGGTCATCCCGCGCCGATTGGGAGCTGATGGAAGCGCTCAAGGCGGGGCAACCTGCTGCTCTGGCTGCGCTCTACGATCGCTATGCCGGCTTGGTCTATGGGCTGGCCTTCAAGATCCTGGGCCACGTGGCCGAGGCAGAAGACCTGACTCAGGAGGTGTTTGTCGAGCTGTGGCGCAAGGTTGGCTGTGATCCAAGGACTCCGTCCGAGTCGCGCGAGCGGCGGGGATCCCTGAGCAGTTTTTTGTGCATCCTGACCCGTTCGCGGGCCATTGACCGTCTGCGTTCTCAGGGCAGCCATCAACTTCTGTTGAAACGCTGGCAAACCCTTCTCAGCGCCGTTCGTGTTGACGGAACGGAGTCCCATAGCAAGATCCCGCTCCCTTTTGAGCAGGTTTCCATCGAGGAGCGGCGGCAAGCGGTGCAAGCGGCCCTCAGCCAACTGCCCGAAAGCCAGCGGCAGATCCTGGAGTTGCTCTATTACCAAGGGTTGAGCCAGGCGGACATTGCTCGCCAATTGGGGATCCCGTTGGGGACGGTTAAGACCCGCTCTCGCCAAGCTCTCTGCAAATTGCGGGGATCCCTGCGCGCCCTTCTGGGTTTCTGCTCGCGTTAGCGGGACCGCGTCCTTTCGCGTTAGCGGGACGGAGTCCTAGGTTTGGAGTTGAGTTCTGGTGTCGGGATGGCCATGTCTGATCGCGTCAGCGGGACGGAGTCCTATCGCGTCAGCGGGACGGAGTCCTTTCGCGTCGGCGGGACGGAGTCTTTATCCACCTCGCCCCCTTTAACAGAGGAACGGGAAGAACTGGCCGGCTATCTGCTGGGGGACTTATCTCCTGAACAGGTGAGTGCTCTAGAGGCACGCCTAACCCAAGACCCTCGGCTGGTGGCCGAGCTGCAAGCTATGCAAGAAACCTTGGAGTTGTTGCCCTACGGATTGCCAGGAGTGCTCCCGCCTGCCAGCTTGCGCGATAAGGTGATGGCAGAGGTGGGGGCTATGGGCTTGCGCGAGCAGGAGATGGCAGTCCCCCTTCACTCCCCATTGCCTGCTTTTGGGGTTGGGTGGCGCTGGCTGGGAGGCTTGGTGGCGGCAATTTTGGTTCTGCTCAGCTTAGACAACTGGCGACTGCGGCAAGCACTGCAACTAGCCCAGTTAGAGCCGGTGCGAGCATTGTCTCATCTCCTGCAACAGCCGGGATCCCGTCTGGTGCATTTGCAGGGGGAGGCGGGGACGGCCAATGTGCTGTTTCGCCCAGGAGACTGGCAGGAGGTTATCTTGGCCGCACGGGATCTGCCCCAACCGGTGGCGGGGGAGCGCTACTCCCTCTGGCTCAAGCTGGATAATGGCGAGTTCCTCCACTGTGGTGACTTTCAGGTGGATGCTCAAGGCTCTGCTCTGGTGGCCCTACGCCCATCCCGCACGTTGCCGGCAGGTACCCGCGCCCAAGAGCTGCTGATCGCGACCGGTTCCCGCCAACTGCCCGCTCGCGCTACTCGGACGGAGTCCTTGAAACCCCTTCTGACGGGCAAGGTGTGAGGTGAGAGGAAGGGTTGGCCTGCGGAGGTTGGCTGTGCTGGTGGGGGCGCTACTGGCCCTTCTGGCCTTGTGGTGGACGGATCCCACGCCAACAACCCTAAGCCAATACGTTACTTCTTTGCAGGAGCGCACTCCTTCTCAACTCCACAACATTCGCCGAGCCGTCCAAAGCCTGGATGGAGTTTACATCATGCCTGCGACACGCTCACAGGAACAGGCAGAAGTGATTTTTTCCTTCAACCAAGTGGTGGGGCCGCGCAGCCTGGAACGAGGCTATGTGCCCGCGCCGGTGTTTATGGTGGCCGAAACCCTGGATTCGGTTGGGGGAGGAATCTGTCAGGTGTCCTCTAGCCTTTACAATGCCGCTCTGTTGGCAGGGCTGGAGGTGGTGGAGAGGCACCCCCATTACCGGCAGGTAGAGTCGGTGCCCCCTGGCTTAGATGCCACCGTTTGGTACGGCTTGGCCGACCTCAAGCTGCGCAACCCTTTCCCCTGGCCGGTGCGCCTACGAGTTCAGATCCGCGGCCAAAACCTGATTGTGTCCGTGCTGGGACGGGGATCCCGCCACGCCCTGAGGATCCCACCCATCCGTGTAGAGGGGCACCGGCTGGATCCCCAGCATTTGCAGGTGAGCGTGTATCGGGGTAACGAGCGCCTCTCCCAAGATCGCTATGTCGTTGCTCCCTAGCCTCTCATCGCGCCAGCGGGCCGGAGGCCTTTCGCGCCAGCGGGACGGAGTCCTTTTTTCGCCCCATTGGCCCCCTACTTCAGCGTCTCAGGAGCAGCTCCCCAGCAACCTCCACACAGGGATCCATGTTAATTTCTACACCAACATGGTTAGCGACAGGGTCGGCGACAAGCCTCAAACCCTGATTCTTCCGTTGACCCGGTCGATCCCGCTCTGGGCAAGGGTTTCAGGCCCCTCGGCGGAGAAAAATAAGGGGAAATTGCAGCCGTTCGCGCCAGCGGGACGGAGTCCTTAAACGAGACCCTGTCGATCTAGGCCCTTGGATCCCGCTCTGAGCAAGGGTTATAATCGGCGGGAGTCGCTTCCCTTCGGGGAAGTGGAATTAATGGAAACCAGTTTCTTGAGTTTCCTGGTAAGTTCGGTCTTCAGGTCGCTTCCCTTCGGGGAAGTGGAATTAATGGAAACGCTGTAATTAAATTTCAACCCATGAAGTTTTTTGAAAAATACCTTACCGTTTGGGTCTCGCTATGCATTGCTGCAGGCATTGGTCTTGGGAAGATACTGGGGAATTCTGTTTCGGTGCTTGAAAGCTGGCAGATATATACCATCAACATTCCGGTAGCGGTGTTGGTTTGGATGATGATCTACCCGATGATGGTACAGGTTGATTTTTCATCGATAGGCGGTGTTTCAAAAAATTGGAAAGGGCTGGCGCTGACAGTTACTGTAAACTGGCTGATCAAACCTTTCACCATGGCATTGTTTGGATGGATTTTCTTTAAAAATCTGTATGCTACCTGGATCACTCCGGAAGATGCAGACCAGTACCTGGCAGGCGCCATTCTGCTGGGTGCTGCACCCTGCACAGCCATGGTGTTTGTGTGGAGTTATTTGGTAGAAGGCGATGCCAATTATACGTTAATACAAGTTTCAGTCAACGATCTTATTCTGCCGGTTGCATTTGTACCCATTGTAAAATGGCTGCTGGGAGTAACCGACATACAGATACCGTATAAAGTACTGATTACCTCGGTGGTTGTTTTTGTTGTTATACCGCTAACTACGGGCTATCTGACCAATCGGATATTGCTTCAACGAAAAGGAAAGGATTGGTTTGAACAAAAATTTCTTCCGGCACTTCGTCCTGTTTCCATACTAGCATTGCTTTCAACCCTGGTTTTACTCTTTGCCTTTCAGGGCGAACACATACTGGATCATCCATACACCATTTTGTTGATAGCCATACCACTGACCATTCAAACCTACTTCATATTTTTTATAACCTGGCTGGGTGGAAAATTGCTCCGTTTATCACATCCGATTTGTGCACCGGCTGCGATGATTGGTGCCAGTAATTTTTTTGAACTCGCAGTTGCCGTAGCCATATCACTTTTTGGTCTTAATTCAGGTGCGTCGTTAGCCACGGTGGTTGGTGTACTCATAGAAGTACCCATCATGTTATCTTTGGTAGCCATCGCTAACAGTTGGAGGTATTAAATAAATCCAGATAAGTAACATTTCCCCATCCACTTCGCAATTGGAATCTGATTCTGGCGGCGGTTTGAGAAGCATACGGGCTTAAATCTATTGTCTTGGTTGCCCATTGTGATGGGGTATGTACAAATGCAGTGGTCATATCAGGTGCTGTAGCCAATGGACTCGGGCCTGTATTATTACCATAAAATGAATCAGTCGCTTCCCTTCGGGGAAGTGGAATTACAGCCTTTTAATTTAAAATAGGGTACAGGTATTCAAGAGGAAGGAGAGAAAGGAATGCCGACTCATTCTTTGGATTTGCGGCAAAGAGTTGT
>NZ_JBSSBR010000051.1:0-10820 GCF_054059035.1 Thermostichus sp. MS-CIW-36 | reverse complement strand
ACCTGGGGATGGAAGTGATGCACGAGCGGAATGCGCACAACTTCCCGCTGGATTTGGCGGCGGTGGAGGTAGCGCCTGCGGTGCGTGGCTGATGGTCTGACCTGACGGCTTGACAAAAGCAGACGATCCCCTGGCCAATGCTGGGGGATTTTCTTGTTGTTTCCCTGGCGGCAACAGTGAAGTTGCATCCATAGCCGTTTCAGTTTAGGGCGAGATGCCTGGGCTGCCAAGAAAGGCCCCACGATCAGGTGCATTCAAGGCCTTAGGTGTGGGTAGAGCAGGCAGGGTACACCGGCCAGGTAGTGGGGTTGGATGTGGGTCTGGCCAGCTTCTACACCGACAGCAATGGGCAAGTGGTGTCACATCCCCTCGCGACAGCGGGACGGAGTCCTTGGTTTCCGCTCAAACTAGGACACTGCACCCGCACCCAAAACGTTGAATTCATAGAGCCAGAAGGCTTCTCTCAATGGCCTGGGCGTCTCACCCTAACCTGAAGCGACTATAACTCAATTATCCAGACTCCATTATCTAGGCAGACATACCCCAGTTGCTTGAGGATTTGCAACTACTAAAATGTAGTTGCCCCAATCCTGATCCCCGCCAGAATTGACCGCGTTCCCCTATCCTACACATAACGGCTAATGTCTTCCCCCCGTTCTGCCAGAAACGACAAAGCCCGGAAGCGCAGCCCTACCACCTGGTCGTAGAAGGGGTTAAGTTTGCACATGGGCGGAATATGCATCACCTTGTGGCCAAACAACACCACATCTCGCTCGAAGGGACAGCGGGCCGGGATCCACCGGCAAAGGAAGTGGGCCAAGCGGGGATCGCGGATGCTGAAGTTATCGATAGCCGATTGGATGGGTCGCAATGGAGCCTGCAACCAGTCGCGCAGGTGAGTTGTAGGTTTGAAGTGCACGGAAGTCATGGAACCGGTCAGCTCCTGAGGAGCTCTGCGAGCACGTTGCCAAGAAATCGTTGTGGAACCCATAAGCTTTCACCTCACACCTTTACCTTTGAAGAAGGAGCAACCTTTGATCGATTACGGCGCATGAAATCGTCAATAATCGACAATTCTTATGCTTTGTGTCGAGTTTGTATTGAGGGAAACATCAGCCATCTCTCTTCCCTCTGTTAGTCTGCCTTCCTCAACAGAAAGCTTGCTTCTGTAAACAAGAATCTCTGCTCAACGTTGTAGAGCTACATGTTTTGTCTCCAAAAGTTAACATGTAACGAAAAATACAAAAACTCCTCTGCTCTTGCCTGCTAGCCGATTCACCTGTCACGATCCCTGAGGTTCCTCAGCTTGGGCTCTGGAGCCAGATGGGTATCCATCGCCCCTATTTCTAGGATGGAACAAGCCCTTTGGGCAGAGTAGAGGGATCCCCGTAATCACACTTGCCTTGGCAGGGTTGTTTTTCTTTTGATCGAGTTTGGCTTGGGAGCGTCTCGGTTGGGAGTTACGGAGGATAACAGCCAAGGGATGCCGGCTGCTGAGCGTTCTACAATGCCAGGAGAGATTCCCAGCGGGTGCACATCCGGCGGTGGGTTGGGATCCTTGATTTTGTCTCTGGCTTTCTTGAGAGGCTGCCCATGAAATTGGCCTATTGGATGTACGCTGGCCCTGCCCATATCGGCACGCTGCGGGTGGCCAGCTCCTTCAAAAACGTTCACAGCATCATGCACGCTCCTCTGGGAGACGACTATTTCAACGTGATGCGTTCCATGTTGGAGCGAGAGCGGGATTTTACTCCGGTAACCACCAGCGTCGTTGACCGGCAGGTGTTGGCGCGGGGATCCGACGAAAAGGTGATTCGCAACATCGTCCGCAAAGACGGCGAGGAGCACCCGGATTTGATCGTGGTCACCCCCACCTGCACTTCCAGCATTTTGCAGGAAGATCTGCATCACTTTGTCCGGCAGGCCCAGTTGGCCAGTCGCTGCGACGTAATGCTGGCAGATGTCAACCACTACCGGGTTAACGAATTGCAGGCAGCAGATCGCACCCTGCACCAGATTGTGGAGTTCTACATCACCAAAGCTCGCAAACAGGGGGAGCTGAACGACTCGCCCCAAAAGACGGAGCGTCCTTCCTGTAACATCCTTGGCATTTCCAGCCTGGGGTTTCACAATGCCCACGATCTGCGGGAGCTGAAGGCGCTGCTGCGAGATCTGGGGATCCAGCTCAACCTGGTGATCCCGCAAGGGGCCAGTGTCCACGATCTCAAACACCTGGGGCGGGCCTGGTTTAATGTGGTGCCCTATCGGGAGCTGGGGCTGATGACAGCTCGCTACTTGCAGGAGGAGTTTGGCACGCCTTCCATCGAGATCACCCCGATGGGGGTGGTGGAAACGGCCCGCTTCATCCGCCAGATCCAGAAGATCCTGAATGAGCAAGGGATCCCTGTCGATTATGAAGCCTACATCCAGGAGCAAACCCTGCACATTTCCCAAGCGGCCTGGTTTTCCCGCTCCATCGACTGCCAAAACCTAACCGGCAAAAAAGCGGTGGTCTTCGGGGATTCCACCCACGCGGCGGCCATCACCAAAATCCTGGCCCGCGAGATGGGGATCCACGTGGTGTGGGCGGGCAGCTATTGCACCTACGATGGGGAGTGGTTCCAGGCAGAGGTGGGAGGGTATTGCGATCAGATCTTGATGACGGAGGATCACACCCGCGTGGCGGATGCGATTGCCCAGGCGGAACCTGCTGCGATTTTCGGCACCCAGATGGAGCGGCATGTGGGCAAACGGCTGCGGATCCCTTGTGGGGTCATCTCGGCCCCCATCCACGTGCAGGATTTCCCTATCGGCTACCGGCCCTTTTTGGGCTACGAGGGCGCCAACCAAATTGTGGACTTGATCTACAACTCCTTTACCCTGGGCATGGAAGATCACCTGTTGGAGATCTTCGGTGGCCACGACACCAAGGAGGTGATTCACAAGAGCCTGAGCGCCGATTCCGACCTCATCTGGACGCGGGAAGCCCAGGCGGAGCTGAACAAGGTGCCCGGCTTTGTGCGCGGCAAGGTTAAACGCAACACCGAAAAATTTGCCCGCGAACGAGGCTTGACCGAGATCAGTGTGGAGGTCATGTACGCCGCCAAAGAAGCTTTTGGAGCTTGAAGGGATCCCGTTGACAACCTTTACCCTGGGTGGGATCTTCCATCTGACGTTTGCCTATGCGTCTCCTGGTTACCGGCGGGGCGGGCTACATCGGCAGCCACACCTGCAAAGCTCTGGCGGCCTCTGGCCATCTGCCCATCACTTACGACAACTTGGTTTACGGGCACCCCTGGGCAGTTCGCTGGGGGCCGTTGGAGATTGGGGATCTCGCCGACCGCCAGCGGCTTGATCAAGTCATCCAGCACTATCGCCCAGAAGGGGTGATCCACTTTGCTGCCTATGCCTATGTGGGCGAGTCGGTCAAGGATCCCGGCAAATACTACCGCAACAATGTGGCCGGATCCCTGAGTTTGTTGGAGGCCATGCGGGATCACGGGATCCCTTACATAGTGTTCTCCAGCACCTGTGCCACTTACGGGGTGCCAGAGCGGATTCCCATCCCCGAAAGTCATCCGCAACGTCCCATCAACCCCTACGGCCAGAGCAAGCTAATGGTGGAGCAGATCTTGCAAGATTTCCAGGTTGCCCACGGGATCCGATCCATTAGCCTGCGCTACTTCAATGCCGCCGGAGCCGATCCCGATGGCGAAATTGGGGAGGCCCACGACCCGGAAACCCACTTGATCCCCTTGGTGTTGGAGGTCGCCGGAGGCCAACGTCCCCACATCACGGTCTTTGGAGAGGACTACGATACCCCCGATGGCACCTGTATCCGAGACTACATCCATGTCACCGACCTGGCGCAAGCCCACGTGTTGGCAATAGAAGCGCTGGCCTCTGGCCGACCCGTACCAGCAGCCTACAACCTGGGCAATGGCCAAGGCTTTTCCGTCAAAGAGGTCATTGCCACCGCAGCAGCCGTGACCGGAAAGCGGATCCCGGTGCAAATGGGAGCACGTCGACCTGGGGATCCCCCGCGCTTGGTGGGCGATGCCGGTGCCATCTTTCGGGATCTCAACTGGAAACCTCTCTACACCGACCTGGCCGAGATCATTCAAACTGCCTGGCGCTGGCACCAGAAGCGGCCCTATTTCGGCAAATCTAGGCCCCCGTTGAGCTAGGAGCGTCTAACTTGGCGGGCGATAGGATAGGGAGGAACCGCTTGGTTAACCACTGCCCCGCATGGACGACAAGATCACACCCGATACCCTCGCGGTTGTCATGACCACGGTGGGATCCGAAACCGAGGCCCATCGCTTGGCTCATACCTTGGTGGCCGAACGTTATGTGGCCTGTGCCCAGGTCTTGCCCGGGATCACGTCCTACTATCGCTGGCAGGGATCCCTGCAGGCCGATGCCGAGTTCCTCATCCTGCTCAAATTGCCCGCAACTGCCTACCCCCGCCTGGAACAACGGCTGCGAGAGCTGCACCCCTACGCTGAGCCCGAGATCCTGGCTCTGGCAGCCACTCAAGTGAGCACAACCTATTTGGCTTGGGCCCGAGACCAGGTAGGGTGAGGAATAGCACGAGGTTGGCCATGATCGCCCTCTACCCCGGCAGCTTTGACCCCATTACCCTTGGACATCTCGATGTTATCGAGCGGGCCAGCCGTCTTTTTTCCAAGGTAATCGTCGCCGTCTTGAAAAACCCCAACAAAACCCCTCTGTTCAGCCCAGAGCAGCGGCAAGCCCAGATTAGCCTGTCCACAGCCCATCTCAAAAATGTTGAAGTTGATACGTTTTCAGGTCTGACGGTGGCCTATGCCCGCCAACGGGGGGCAAAGGTGATCGTGCGCGGCTTGCGAGTCTTGTCGGACTTCGATGTGGAGCTGCAAATGGCCCACACCAACAAGCTTTTGGCTCCCGAACTGGAAACCCTCTTTCTGGCCACCGCCAGCGAGCACAGTTTTGTCAGCAGCAGCCTGGTGAAGGAGGTCGCCAAGCTGGGCGGCCCCATCGATCATCTGGTGCCCGCTCCGGTGATTCGAGATTTGCGGGAGCGCTTTCCCCCGGCCTGAGGGCTCAGGGATCCCCTCTCCTTCCCCAATCAAAATTCAAAGGGCTGCATCCCTGCCGTCACCGGATCAAACCCCACCGGGAAGCAGGTGCTGTGATTGTAGAGGGATCCCCTCAAATTGGCCCCTTCCAAGCAGGCTCCCTCAAGGTCGGCATAGCGCAGGTCGGCACAGCGCAGGTCGGCCTTCGCCAGATTGCTGCCCCGCAGGTTGGCGTAGCGCAGGTTAGCCCCATGCAAATCGGATCCCTCGAGATTGGCCCCTCGCAGATCGACCCCCCTCAAAAAGGCATACTCCAAGCAGGACTGGGGAAAATGGCGCTCTCCCTGCCGGTAGCGGCTGAGCAACTCTGAGGCCCCTTGTAGAGCACACTGGGCAATGGTTTGAGTCATGGTACTGCTCCCAAATCAGACTGGATGCCTTATCTCTATCCTCATCCCTATCATCGGGTTGGCCGGGTTTTGATCATCCCTGCTTAACAAATGATTTCAGTTTTTGAGTGGATCGTTGCCCCCAAGTCTTTTTGATTGAAAAGATCTATCCTCAGAGATATCGAAGGCTTTCCCAATCGGCAGCTTGTGCGGCAATGTTTCTTAATCCTTTTTGTGAAGGATGCTTAACGGCTGGGCTTGATCGCCAACTCCAAGCCCCACCGGGAGCGCAAGCTGACCTGATCTTGCTGGGCTGTATGGATCCCTCAATTTCTTCTTTTTCAGCACTCCCCCAACCAGAAGGTGTTTCTCCAGAGCTGATTGAACCAAGATAATTGGGATAATGATCGACTGGATCACATCCGTAGTTTGCGATTGAGTAGGGATTCTCTGCAAGCGATATAGACCCTTATCTCTGTTCAGGATGTTCACCTTTCTTTAACTAGAGCTCTATGCCCAAACGTAAGCGAATCGGGATCCTCACCAGCGGCGGCGATTGTGGCGGCCTCAACGCCGTGATTCGAGCGGTGGTGCGGCGGGCCCGCGACTACGACATGGAAGTTTATGGCATCAAAGATGCGACGGCAGGACTGATGGCTCGACCGGTGGAGGCGGAGCTGCTGGATGTGAAGCGGGTTTCCGGCATTTTGCGCTACGGCGGCACCATCTTGGGTACCGTGAACAAAGGCAACCCCTTCGCCTACCCTATGCCCGATGGCAGCTTGGTGGATCGCTCGGCAGAGGTGATCACCGGCTACCACCGGCTTGGGTTGGATGCGCTGATCGGGGTGGGTGGGGATGGCAGCTTGGCCATTCTCCGGCAACTGGCCCTGCAGGGGGATTGGAACTTTGTCGGGATCCCCAAGACCATCGACAACGATGTCGGTGCCACCGAGTATTCGGTGGGGTTCAACACAGCTCTGAGCGTGGCTGTGGAAGCCCTAGATCAGCTCACCTACACGGCCATCAGCCACAGCCGAGTCATGGTCATGGAGGTGATGGGGCGGGATGCCGGTCACATTGCCATCAGCGCCGGCATTGCCGGGGGGGCGCATGTGATTTTGATCCCGGAAATTCCCTACAAGCTGGAGAATGTCTGCAAAAGAATCCGCGACCGCAAAGAGCGGGGCAATAACTTCAGCATCGTGGTGGTGGCGGAGGCAGTTCGCACCGAGTCGGGGGAGCCGGTGACCTACACCAACAGCCTGGGGCAGTCTCTCTACGGCGGCATTGGCCATTACATCGGCAATGAGATCGCCCTGCGCACCGGCATCGAAACCCGGGTTATGGTTTTGGGCCACCTGCAGCGGGGAGGTACGCCTTCTCCTCTGGATCGCCTGCTGGGAGCAGCCTTTGGGGTGGCTGCTGTGGACTTGATCGCCCAAGGCAAATACGACCGCATGGTGGCCTGGCAAAATCGGCGGGTGGTGGATGTGCCCCTGGCAGAGGCCATCTCCCAGTATCGGCGGGTGGAGGTGGATGGGGCTTTGATCGCCACAGCCATTGGCTTGAATACCTATGTGGGCGAGGTGGATCCGCAGCTTTTGCGCAGCATTTCCCCCTGATCTTCCGGCAAAAAGGACACGTGGGCAGAGACGATCTTCCAGCCGATATCGGGGAACCTGTACCACATCTGGCTTTGGCGGCCCAAGCGAGGGATCCCGTTCACCAGGCGGCGAAACTCTAGGGTGACCGAGCCGCAATCTTCCCCAAAGGTGACTACCTGCAAACGCAGCATCTCGCGGGCCAAATTCGTGGGAGGACGCCGTTGGCGAAAAGCCTTGATCTCGTCTCCCCCGTAGAGATTTTCCCCCACACCAAAGCGCACCACCTGGGGGCCATCCCAAAACAGGCGGTTCAGGGTGGGCACATCATTGCTCGTCAGGGCAGCTTCGTACTGATGGTAGAGTTCGGTTAGCTCTGCCACCACCTCGGGGCGATTGACCAGAGTCATGGGCCAGGCTCTTATGCAGTCGAAATGGGCCTTGCCATCTTATCGGCTCAAGGAGCAGCAGGAGGTTCTAAAAGAACAGCGGGATCCCCCACCTTGCTCTGTCAGACAGCAGACAGCGGCAAGACATCTCCGGGTAGTCGGATCCAAGTCTAGGGGCTGAGAACGGCTTGCAAAGACCGCACATCGCAGTAGTACACCTGATGGCGGTGGGCATACCCCTTCAGCTCCACAGCCTGATGGGAGAAGCAGGCGGCTGCCTGCCCCAGCTGTTTGGCCAAGCAGGTATAGGTGTCCTGGCTGACCGCCAGGTCGGCGTTGAGGGTGCGGGTAGCGCTCTCGATGCGAAAGGCCAAATTCACCGTATCTCCCAGAGCCGTATATTCTTGGCGGGTGTTGTTGCCCACCTGGCGCACGATTGCCGAGCCTGTGTTGACCCCTGCCCCCAGACGAATGGGAGAAGGCAGCGGAAACTCACCGTTCAGCTGCTCGGTCATTTGAAACAGCTTCGCTATGGCCTGCAAAACCGACTTCACATCGAGGTGAATTCCCGGCACTTCCGTGCCCAGAGAAGCAGTGTTGGCTTGGGGCACATGGAACCAAACGGCCATAATCGCATCGCCAATGTATTTATCGACAGTGCCCCCGTACTGCTGAATGATATCCCCACCCCGCCGGAACCAATCGCCCATCACCTGGGAAAGCAGGCGCTCGTCCAGTTGTTGAGTCAGTTGTCCGTAACCTCGCACATCCACCACCGCCACCGAGATCAGCCAGCGGGTTTGTAAAACCAGGGTGTCCGAAGGTTTGGCCGCAGGGCTGGGTTCCGAGCTGGCCAGGGATCCGCTGTGGAACTCCAGCTGGGATTGTCCAAGGGTGAGGTGATCCCCATCCTGCAGCAGGGTGGGAATGCTGACGCGGCGATTGTTGACAAACGAGCCGTTGCGGCTGCCCAGATCGATGAGATAGATGCTGTTGTTGTCGAGGTATTGCAGCAGGGCATGTTGGCGGGAAACGCTGGGATCGCTCAAGACGATGGCGTTGTCCTCATCACGGCCTAGGGTCCAAGCGGTCGCTCCCGAGAGAACGTGTTTTCTTTGGCTGCCATCCGGCTCTTTTAAGACTACATAGGGTGCGGCAGTGGCGGCAGATTCGCTCGTGACGCTCATGATGGGATAAGTTGTAGACGCGACCACACTTCAATAAATACGATACCCCGCTCCCCTTCGGTTGATCGGGAAGATGCCTGGGCTGGATTTCTAGGCTGTCTTCGTCGAGAGATGGAGGTCTGAGGATAGGCTTGGCGGGGGGCCAACCCGACCGATATCATTTTGTGTAGATACGTTAAGGTCTATGCTGGATCCCTTCCATCCCATTCCCGCTGAGCAACAGCCGCTCCGGCAATATGCAGAGCTGAGGGAAGCCTTTCCTTTTTCCTGGCCTGCTTTGGGGTGGATCCCTTACTTAAAACGAATCTTTGGGGTTTGGGGAGCTGTTGTGCTGGCGGTTTCCCCGCTGGTTTGGAGCAGCTTTGCCGGAGATTGGGGCCACTTTGTCTCTGGGTCGGTGCTGGGGGCCAATGTCTTGCTCGGCCTGGTGTTGCTCCATCTCTACTTGGGATGGGCTTATGTGCGGCGGCGCTTGGTACAAGCCCAGATTCCCTATGAAGAAAGTGGCTGGTACGATGGGGCGATGTATGCCAAGTCAGAAGAGGAGCTGGCTCAGCATCGGCTGATTGTCAGGTATCAGATTGATCCTGTGTTGCAGCGCCTGCGACGGAGCTTGTGGGGCGTAGTGGGCTTGAGTGGGTTGGTGGCCCTGCTGTGGCCTCTGGGGTAGGCAGTTGGTTGGCTGTTTTTAGGATCCCGGACAGTGCACATCACTTCTGATCTGGCTCAAACCTTGCGACCCACCGCTGTGGCCATCGGGAACTTCGATGGCTTGCATCTGGGCCATCAGAAGGTGCTGCAGCCGATTCGAGATTCTCTTCAGGGGGTACGTACTGTCCTCACCTTTCATCCCCATCCCCAGGAAGTCTTGACGAGGCGGCCTCAGCTGTTGCTCACTCCCCCTGCCGAAAAGCTGGATCTGTTGGCGCAAATGGGCTTTGAGCAGGTGGTACTGCTCCCCTTCACCCCTGCATTTGCCTGCCAGCCCCCCCAAGAGTTTATCCAAACGGTACTTGAACAGGGCCTGCGCGTTCGCCATCTCAGCGTCGGTTGGGATTTTTGCTTTGGTCACCGTCGCTCCGGCAACGCCCAAACGCTCCAGGCTTGGGGATCCGAGCGCTGCATTCCGGTGGAGGTGATCCCGGAGGCGAAACTGAACGGGGAACGGGTGAGCAGCTCTCGCATTCGAGCTGCCTTGGCGACTGGGGAGGTGTCCACCGCCGAAGCGCTCTTGGGTCGTCCTTACCGGCTAACGGGAGAAGTGGTGCAAGGGGATCAGCGGGGCCGACAACTGGGCTTTCCCACCGCCAACCTCCGCTTGCCTCCGGAGAAGTTTTTGCCCCGCGATGGGGTGTACAGCGTTTGGGTGGATGTGCCTGCTGCTGCGGCAGCTCTACCTGGGGTGATGAACATTGGCCATCGGCCCACGTTTGCCGGTTTACAGCACACCGTCGAGGTGCATCTATTGGATTGGACAGGAGATCTCTACGGGCAAGAGGTGCGGGTGGCGCTACGGGGCTTTATCCGCCCAGAGCGGAGATTTCCCACGGTGGCAGATTTGATTCAGCAAATTCAGCAAGATTGCCAAACAGCCCGCCAGCAATTGGGTTTGGCTGAGCAAGTGGGTATGGTGTAGGGGGATCTATGCCGAAGAGAGCTCGCAAGCGCCAAGGCTCACCCAGGCGCTGGTGCCATCTCGCCAGTATTCTTTTTTCCAGATGGGGGCGTTGTGCTTGAGGGTGTCGATGGCAAATTGGCAGGCAGCAAACCCTTCGGCCCGATGAGGGGTGCCCACCGCCACCAAGACGCTGATCTCGCCAATGCGCAGCTTGCCGATGCGGTGGTGGATGACCACACTGTTGGCATCTGGCCAGCGCTGCTGAATTTGTCGGGCAATATCGGCGAAGACCTTCAGAGCCATGGGCTCGTAGGCTTGGTATTCCAGGTAATCGACAGGGCGGCCATTGGTGTTGTCTCGAACAGTGCCGCTCATCACCACCACGGCCCCATTGCCCGGATGGTAGGCCTCTTGGTGGACACGGTCGATGGACAGGGGAGCCAGGGTAATCTGGAAGGAAGTCTTCAGGACGGTCAGGAGCATGACTCTAGTCAATAATAAGCTCAACTATACTGAAAATAATGTATAATATGTTCAGTACGGATTACTACCAGTTGATCTTTCTGTTTA
>NZ_JBSSBR010000050.1:0-13275 GCF_054059035.1 Thermostichus sp. MS-CIW-36 | reverse complement strand
GTTGATGGAAGAGAACGCTTTGAGCTAGCCATTGGCAACTACCAGAGGGGAATGCTGGCTGGCTCTAACCCCAAATCGGCCACCCTAGTCCAGCGCAAAGACGGCTCCTACTCCATCCAGATTTGTGTCGAGGCAGAGCCCCCCAAGCAACAGAACACCGACAAGGTGATTGGTGTTGACCTGGGACGGCGAGACATTGCACATACCTCCGAAGGAGACAACTGGAATGGACAGCAGCTGAACAAAGTCCGAGATCACTACTGTCGGTTAAGAGCGTCTCTTCAGCGCAAGGCCAGTAAGGGCACCCGCAGTTGCAGGCGGCGATGCCGTCAACTGCTGCAACGGCTGTCTGGCAAAGAGAGACGCTTTCAAGCTTGGGTGAACCACAGTATCGCCAAGCGCATCGTTAAAACAGCTCAATCTCTTTCTGCCTGCATTGCAATTGAGGACTTAAGCGGCATTCGAGAACGTACCAATCAACACCCCCGCAGTCGTGAGGAGCGGCGGCGTAGCAATAGCTGGGCGTTCTACCAGCTGCGGCGGTTTATCGAATACAAGGCTGTGAGGGCGGGTGTCAAAGTGGTAGCTGTCCCTGCGGCCTATACCTCGCAGATCTGCCACAAGTGCCTGCATATTCATCCCGACTCCGCTCAATCCTATCGCAAGGGTAAGCAGTTCAAATGCGGGCACTGCGGTTGGGAAGGGGATGCGGATTTTAACGGTGCGAAGGTGATTGCGCTTTTGGGGGCTGTCGTAAACCAGCCTAGAGGTTCGGGCCTGTTTTGTTCTCTGGTGGAGCAGAGCAGGCTCAGGGCTACTGAAAGCCCGCTCCGTACCGCTTTAGCGGTCGGAGTCGGGTAGTTTACAACCTGATCTGGTTCATACCAGCGTAGGAAAGCGAGCACTGGAGTTGACAACATGCGCAGCGAATGGGTTGCCCGTCGCCGTGGGCAAGCAAATGTAACGCAGATGCACTTTGCCCGTCAGGGCGTGATTACCGAAGAGATGGAGTATGTGGCCCGGCGGGAAAACCTGCCGCCGGAACTGATCCGCTCGGAAGTGGCCCGGGGTCGCATGATCATCCCTGCCAACATCCATCACACCAACCTCGAGCCGATGTGCATTGGGATCGCTTCCCGCTGTAAAGTTAATGCCAACATCGGCGCTTCCCCCAGTTCCTCAGGATTGGCGGAAGAGTTGGAGAAACTGAAGTTGGCCATCAAATACGGCGCCGATACCGTTATGGATCTGTCCACCGGCGGGGGCGATTTGGATGAAATTCGCACAGCCATTATCCAAGCTTCTCCAGTGCCCATTGGCACGGTGCCCATCTACCAAGCCCTAGAAAGTGTGCACGGCAACGTCGAAAAACTTTCTGCAGAAGACATCTTGCATGTTATCGAAAAACAGGCCCAGCAAGGGGTGGACTACATGACCATCCATGCCGGGATCCTGATCGAATATCTGCCGTTGGTACGCCACCGCCTGACGGGAATTGTTTCTCGTGGGGGTGGGATCCTAGCCCGCTGGATGTTGGCCCACCACAAACAAAACCCGCTTTATACCCACTTCCGCGACATTATCGAGATTTTCAAGAAATACGATGTTTCTTTTAGTCTGGGAGATTCTTTGCGACCGGGATGTTTGCACGATGCCTCTGATGAGGCGCAACTGGCGGAGTTGAAAACCCTGGGCCAGCTGACCCGCATGGCCTGGGAGCACGATGTGCAGGTGATGGTAGAAGGGCCGGGGCACGTGCCGATGGATCAAATTGAATTCAACGTGCGCAAGCAAATGGAGGAGTGCGACGAAGCTCCCTTCTACGTTTTGGGGCCTTTGGTAACCGATATTGCGGCAGGCTATGACCACATCAGCTCCGCCATTGGGGCGGCCTTGGCTGGCTGGTATGGTGCGGCAATGCTCTGCTACGTCACCCCCAAGGAACACTTGGGTTTGCCCAATGCTGAGGACGTGCGCAACGGCTTAATTGCCTATAAAATTGCCGCCCATGCTGCCGATATTGCCCGTCATCGCCCCGGTGCCAGGGATCGGGATGATGAGATGTCGAGGGCTCGCTATAACTTCGACTGGAACCGGCAGTTTGAATTGTCTTTGGATCCAGAACGCGCCAGAGAATATCACGACGAAACCTTGCCGGCAGATATCTACAAAACGGCAGAGTTTTGCTCTATGTGTGGGCCAAAGTTTTGCCCTATGCAAACCAAGATGGATGCAGAGGCTTTGAGCGAGCTGGAGCGGTTCTTGGCCGCGCAGCCAACAGGATAAGTCTTGGTTCATCCCCAATCCAATGGGTTGAAACCATCTTCTGTCCTGCCTATGGACTGGATTGGGATCCCAGCCTCAAGCTGTCAAAAAGTTGGGTCTAAAGTTCTGTCCTACCGCAGGGATCCCTGCCCTTTGCGGCGGGGAGTGTGTCAAGCTGATCTGTAGAAGAACCATTGCAGTTGGCTCAATTGAGCACAGAGGATGACATGGCACTTAGACAACTCGGGCATGTCGCCATCCGGGTAGAGGACATTCCCAAGGCGGTGGAGTTCTACCAAAAGCTGGGCATGGTTAACGTCTGGCAGGATCCCGACTGGGCCTACATGAAGGCAGGAGAGGATGGGCTGGCACTGCTGGGGCCGGGCTATCGCGCAGCAGGGCCTCACTTTGGCTTTGTCTTCGACAACCTGGAGGAGCTTCGGCAAGAGCACCAGCGCCTGAAATCCCAAGGGATCCTGGTGGGGGAAATCCACAGCCACCGGGATGGCACTGCCTCTTTCTATGGCAAGGATCCCGACGGCAACCTGTTTGAGTTTTTGTATGAACCTGCGGGAACCTTCGACCAAGCCAAGGCAGCCCAAGCCATAGCTTGACTTAGCACCTTGAGGGCGCTCCCCCAAGTACTCTCAGTTTGTCCAACGCAAAGGGATCCTCTTGTACACAGGGGATCCCCTTTTTGACCGGCTTTAGGAATACCCCTTGCCCAATTTGAATCGGCAGGAGCTGCCCACTCAGTCACCAGATCTGCTGGAGGTTTGCACGTACAAAATCACCAGGAAGATGGCGGGCACCAGAACGACTAAGAGAGTGGCCAAGATGCCCAGGTAGTTCGTCTCCATAACTCACAAATGCCACAAGCCCAACTGGCAGTCAGCATACCACTCTGAGGTGCGACTTGCCCAAAGGGAAAACGGGCGGGCCAAGGCTAGGGCTTTGTTTTGACGGAAACATCCCCCAGCACTTTGGTCTGGCAGGCAAGGCGGTAGCTATCGGGCTTGCGCTTGAGCTTGCGGTTTTCTGCCTCGGTGCGAGGGGAGAGATGCTCGGATCCCTCGACAATCTCCACCACACAGGTGCCACATTGGCCGTTGCCGCCGCAGTTGAGCAGCTTGGCCATCATTTTGTAGAGATCGATCTGGTTTTCCAGAGCCTTCAGGCGCAGGTTAGCGCCTTCAGCGACGAAGATCTCTCGGTTCTCGTTGACGAAGCGGATCGTTGCCATACCCCTGCCAGAAACCACGACACCTTTCAGACTGAGCCAGGAGAGCGCTCACAGTTGCTAAGTATTGTAACATTTTAAGTCATATTTTTAATCTCTGGCGAGAGATCTGGGAAGATGATGCCTAAAGTGAGACGGCATCCTGCCTGAAGCCACTCAGGTCGGTAGCGTTTCGTTATACTGTTTGATGCCCGTGATGGAAATTCTGAGAGCGATATCCTCTTGGGTGCGCTCAGGGGCTCAAGCGGGTGCGGTACCCCCCGACTCTGAAGAAACTGCTCAGGTCAGGATCCCAGGTAAGATGTCGGCTTAATTTTGACTGGATATCGCGCAAGTGTTGGAGAACGTGGAGGACCGAGCTTTATGGGACTACCGTGGTATCGGGTCCATACGGTTGTACTGAATGACCCAGGTCGCCTGATCGCGGTTCACCTGATGCATACCGCTCTGGTAGCAGGTTGGGCCGGGTCGATGGCGCTCTATGAAACGGCCATTTTCGATCCGTCGGATCCTGTCCTGAATCCGATGTGGCGTCAGGGCATGTTTGTCATGCCATTTATGGTTCGCCTGGGGGTGGTCAACTCCTGGGGCGGTTGGAATATCTACGGCGAGAGCGTTGCCAATGCGGGCTTCTGGACGTTTGAAGGGGTAGCTACTGCTCATATCGTTTTGTCCGGATTGCTCTTCTTGGCGGCCTGCTGGCACTGGGTGTACTGGGATCTGGAGCTGTTCCGGGATCCCCGCACCGGAGAGCCGGCTTTGGATCTGCCAAAAATATTTGGGATCCACCTGCTGCTGGCCGGGATCCTCTGCTTTGGCTTTGGAGCTTTTCACCTGACGGGGGTGTTTGGCCCGGGAATGTGGGTGAGCGATCCCTATGCGACGACGGGACACGTCCAGCCGGTAGCACCGGAATGGGGGCCAGCCGGTTTTAACCCCTACAACGCCGGAGGGGTGGTGGCCCACCACATTGCTGCCGGCATCGTGGGCATCATTGCAGGTCTATTTCACATCACGGTACGCCCACCCCAGCGCCTCTATCGCGCTCTGCGAATGGGGAACATCGAGACGGTGCTTTCCAGCTCGATCGCGGCGGTGTTTTTTGCCGGTTTTGTGGTGGCCGGAACCATGTGGTACGGCAGCGCCACCACTCCTGTGGAGCTGTTTGGTCCCACCCGCTACCAATGGGATTCTGGCTATTTCAACCAGGAGATTAACCGCCGGGTAAATGCGGCTATGGAAGCCGGGATGACCCGCAGCGAGGCCTACAACTCCCTGCCCAAATCTTTGCTCTTCTACGACTACGTGGGCAACAGCCCGGCCAAGGGGGGACTGTTCCGAGCTGGCCCCATGAACAAAGGGGATGGCATTGCCATCGAGTGGCTGGGCTACCCAGTGTTCCGTGACCGCGAAGGGCGCGAGCTAACGGTGCAGCGGATGCCCAACTTCTTCGAGACCTTCCCGGTTATTCTGCGGGATGCCGATGGGGTGGTGCGGGCAGACATTCCCTTCCGTCGGGCAGAGTCTCGCTATAGCTTTGAGCAGGTGGGCGTGACGGTGGAGTTTTACGGCGGCAAGCTGGACGGTCAGGTGTTTACCGACCCGGCAACCGTCAAGAAATATGCCCGCCAGGCCCA
This sequence comes from Thermostichus sp. MS-CIW-36, assembly GCF_054059035.1. Lineage (NCBI taxonomy): Bacteria > Bacillati > Cyanobacteriota > Cyanophyceae > Thermostichales > Thermostichaceae > Thermostichus > Thermostichus sp. MS-CIW-36. The sequence continues at coordinate 8,133 of NZ_JBSSBR010000050.1, read as the reverse complement.
GTTGGGTCAGTTGTTTGAGTTCGACCGAGAAACCCCCAAGGCGGACGGCACCTTCCACACCAGCCCCCGCGGTTGGTTTACCTTTGCTCACGCGGTCTTTGCCCTGCTGTTCTTCTTTGGCCACATCTGGCACGGCGCCCGTACCCTCTTCCGGGATGTGTTCGCCGGTATTGACCCCAATATGAGCGAGGAAATGGTGGAGTTCGGCGTCTTCCAGAAAGTAGGGGATCCCACCACTCGCAAGGTTCAGGAAGCCTAGAGCCCTTTTCGGCGATGCCGTCGGCACTCTGCTTCACTTTGGAGATGGGGTGCTGGCGGCTCTGAGTTAATCTGGAATCAAGCCCCCTTAGAAATGGAGGTTTTGTATGGAAGCCATCACCTACACCTTTATCCTGTTTTTGACGTTGGGCCTTCTGTTTTTCGCGGTCGCCTTTCGGGAAACTCCGAGAATTACCAAGAAGTAACCCAGGGTAGTGGCTGCCGTTCCTGCTGTGCCGGGCTCAAGCAAGGCAGAGGGAAGGTCAGTCTCTTTTGAGATTTGTGGTTTAGGCTTAGTTCTGGATGGGGCCGGAGCTCTCTCCGGCTTTCCTATTTGCGGTTGGGTAGCGGCAACTCGGAATGGAGTGATTCCAAAATAAGATTCCAAAATAAATAGTCAAGTAGCGGCAACCTGAGGATCCTTCCTTTTGGGAGAGGAGGGGGGAGTTCTCAGAGCTACTGAGACCCTTTTCGGTACTCTTCAGTACTCTGTAGGAGAACGCTTGTCCTACTGCTCAAATTGAACTCGCTAAGGATGCCTTAGGATGGCTTTTGGGATCCCAGAGACAGCTTAGCTTGGGTTCAGATTCAAGATTGGGTTAACGATGGCAACAGTGCTGCTGGTGGAAGATGATCCGATCAACGCCCGTGTTTTTGAGAAGGTGTTGCGACGGCGGGGAGGTTTTGAGGTCTTTCACAGCCAGGATGTGGAGCAGATTTTGAAGCTGGCCCAGGGGCACGAGGTGGATGTCATTTTGTTGGATGTTTCCCTGTCCCAGAGCACCTTTCGCGGCGAGGCGGTGGACGGGATCCGCATTGCCCAACTGTTGAAGGCGGATCCGAAAAGCCGCTCCATCCCCATCATTTTGGTGACGGCCCATGCGATGCGCGGCGACCGCGAGGCATTTTTGGCCCAGAGCGGGGCAGATGGCTACATTGCCAAGCCGGTGGTGGATCATGAGGAGATGGTGAATCAAGTTCGCCAGGTGTTGTCTCGAGGGCCGGGGCAGGGGTGAGTTCTCCTGGAGAAGAGTTAGGCGGCGAAGCTGTGCAAAATCGACTGCCAGAAGGGGATCCCATCCTGCCCTGGCAAATCGGGATCTGCTGCCCGCTCAGGGTGGGGCATTAAACCCAGAATCCGACCGCTGGGATCGCAAATGCCGGCAATATTATCCACAGAGCCGTTGGGCGCAACCGGAGCATAGCGAAAGACGATCTGCCCTCGATCCTGCAACTGCTTGAGGGTATCCGGATCACAGGTGTAGCGGCCTTCCCCATGGGCGATGGGCAGGGTTAGGGTGGATCCCTGGGGATACGCGCTTGTCCAGGGGAGATCCTGCCGTTCTACACGGATCCCCACTCGGTCGCAGATAAAGTGCAGGTTGGCATTGCGCACCAGTGCCCCCCGCAGCAGTCCTGCCTCTGTCAAGATCTGAAAGCCATTGCAAATGCCCAGCACATAGCCCCCTCGCGCCGCGTGCTCCTTCAGGGATCCCATCACCGGAGCAAAACGAGCGATGGCCCCACAACGCAAATAATCCCCATAGCTGAAGCCCCCCGGCAGCACCACCACATCCAGCTCCGACAAATCCGTCTCTCGGTGCCAGATCAGCCGCGTTGGGCAGCCCAAGAGGCCGCGGGTTACCCAGGCTACATCTCGGTCGCAGTTGGAACCCGGAAAAACAACAACGCCAAACCTCACGCCAGCCATTGGGATCCCTTAAGTGAGAGGAAAGAAGATGGTCAGATTAGAGGGATGGAAGAGGGGTTGGGGGTATTTTTGGAATGGCCATCAGATCAACCCCAAATCGCGTGAACCCATCAAATTAACCACCGATGGCAGCCACTTGGATTTGATAAGTCTCAATCACCGGGTTGGCCAGCAGTTGATGACACAGCTCATCCACCTGGCGGTGGGCGGTCTCGGCGTCGGGGGCCTCTAGCTGCAGTTGGATATGCTTGCCAATGCGCACCTGCTGTACCTGGGTATGCCCCAACTGATGCAGGCTGGACTGAACCGCAGCCCCGGCGGGATCGAGAACAGAGGGGCGTAGGTGAATCTGAATCTGGGCCTGGAACTGCATAGAATAAAGGCTGGATCTGTTACCAGTGTACCAGTCGAATCATCACAGCTTTGGGTTCAGTCATGGATGCGTCGCGCGTGGTGGCCATTGCCCACAACGTTTTCCGGGAAACGATTCGGGATCGGATTCTCTACCTGGTGATGGTATTTGCGGTGGCCATGCTGGGAGCCACTGTTTTGATCCCGCAGGTGGCCAACCAGGCCCACAACAAAATCATTGCCGACCTGGGGTTGGCAGCCATTCACTTCTTCGGCCTGATCGTGGCCATTTTCGTGGGCACAGGGCTGGTGAATAAGGAGATTGAAAAACGCACGGTGTATGTGCTGATCGCCAAACCCATGAGCCGGGCAGAGTTCATTGTCGGCAAGCATCTGGGCCTATCGGCGCTGCTGTCGGTGCTGGTGCTGCTGATGACGGTTGTGTTTCTGCTGAGCTTGCTGCTGGTGCAGGCCCCGATCCCCCTTTTGGCCATTCTCTGGGCAACAGTCTTCACTTTCTTAGAGCTGGTGCTGATCGTTGCCGCAGCCCTGCTGTTCGGGGTTTTCACTTCCTCGATTCTGGCCACCCTCTACACCATTGCCCTGTTCCTGATGGGCCATGCCAGCCGCGCCCTGCTGCAACTGAGCAAGCTGGTGAAAGATGCCGGATTTGGCAAACTGTTTGAGGTGATTTATTTGATCCTGCCGGATTTGGAGCGCCTCAATTTGAGAGATGCTGCGGTTTACGGCCAAGTTCCGCCCCCAGCAGAACTTCTCGGAGATGCACTGTACGGCTTGGTTTACACCCTTTTGCTGCTGATTCTGGCAGTGTTGGTGTTCGCCCGGCGTGAGTTCTGACGTTACCTCTTCCCCCATGCGTTTTTTCCACTTCTATACGCCCGAACAGGTGCCTTCATCTGAGATCCCGGAGTGTGCGGTGGCCATTGATGTGCTGCGGGCCACCACCACCATTGCCACAGCGCTGGCAGCAGGAGCAGAAGCGGTACAGGTGTTTGCCCACCTGCAGCAGCTCCAAGAGGCAAGCCAAAACTGGCCGGCTTCCCAGCGGCTTTTGGCCGGGGAACGGGGGGGCAAAGCGGTGGCGGGGTTTGATCTGGGCAACTCCCCCCTCGACTACACTCCCGACCGCGTGCGGGACAAGCGCATCTTCCTGAGCACCACCAACGGCACGCGCAGCCTACAGCGCCTGGAAGGGATCCCAGTGGTGATTACAGCAGCCCTGGTGAACTTGGGAGCCGTGGTGGATTTTCTCAGACGGGGCTCCTTTGCCGAGGTGTGGCTGGTGGGATCCGGGTGGGAAGGGGCCTTTTCACTGGAAGATACTGCCTGTGCCGGAGCCATCTTGCATCGCCTGGGCTGCTCTTTGAACCAGTTGGGCAACGACGAGACCTTGGCGGCCTTGGCCCTGTACCAAACTTGGCAGGATGATCTGCTGGGTTTGTTGCGGCGCTCTAGCCACGGGCAACGGTTGTTGGGGCTGGGGCCGGAAAACGATCAGGATCTGGCCTACTGTGCCGATCTGGATCGTCTCTCGGTGGTGCCCCGACAGGTTCAGCCTGGGGTTTTGGCCAGTGGCGGGTAGATTCTGGACAGGTGGAGCGACCTGTGGATCCCACCACCCTCTGAGCTGGAAGTAGGCGGCCATTGTCAGCACGGGCTGGATCTCAACAGGCCGGGCGTAGGCTTGGGGATCCTTCCACGCCAGATATGGTCTTCGGCTAACCTGCTTGTGCCGTGTCGGGAGCGATGCCCAACGCTTTCTGGTGCAGCCACGCCTGCCATTCCCCTGGGATCAGCTTGTTGTTAAACGCATCGCCAGAAACAAACATATCCCGCTGATTCTGGGCCAACACAAAAATGGAGCGGCGATCGAAATGGGAAGTGAGCTTGTAGAGGGTGTAGGGGCCTTCTGAGTAGAGGGTCAGAGTTTCCTGATCCAGACCGTGGCGGCTGCTTTGGCCATAGGCCCGCAAGACCATGTTGATCAATCGCTCATAGTGCATAGACCGCAGATTAGAAAGCTACACAGAACATAGACAGATATTACGGAAACCGCTGCCAAGGCCTGAGCGGCTCAAGTTAACTCAGCATAACAAATCCTCTTGGATTGCTAGGCAACGCCAACGCGAATGAACAAGATGGGATCCGCACCCATGCAGCGTCAAATGCAGCAGAAAAATGCGGTAGAACTTAAGGCAAGCCATCACGCAACCCTCTTGCACAGGCAGCCCCCCCATGGCCAACATGGCGCCCCGCCCACCCCACCCCACAGAGCCTGTCCGCATTGGCATCGTCGGCGCTTCCGGCTACGGAGGGGTACAGTTGGTGCGGTTACTGAGCGAGCATCCCGGCGTGCAGATCACCTACCTGGCTGGGCAAGACAGCGCCGGCAAGCGCTACGGGGATCTCTATCCCCAGTTGGCCCAGGCGGTGGATCTGACCGTTCAGCCGGTAGAGGTGGATCGCATTGCCGCCAACAGCGATGTGGTGTTTTTGTCTCTCCCCAATGGGCTGGCTGCCGAGCTGGCCCCGCCCTTGCTGGCCAAAGGGTGCAAAGTCTTAGATCTGTCGGCGGATTACCGCTTTCGCAACCTGGCCACCTACCAATCTTGGTACCGCATGGGTCAGACGGATCCCAACTGGCCCAGCCCTGCCTATCGCCAGGCCAATGAGCAGGCGGTCTATGGGTTGCCGGAACTTTATCGCGAGGCGATTGCCCAAGCCCAACTGGTGGGCTGTCCCGGCTGTTATCCCACTGCCTCGTTGTTGGCGGTTGCTCCTCTGCTGCGGCAGGGGTTGGTGGAGCTGGACAGCCTCATTTTCGATGCCAAATCCGGCGTTTCGGGGGCAGGTCGTACCCCCAAGGTGGGATCCCTGTTTGCCGAAGTGGACGGCTCTCTGGCAGCCTATGGAGTGGCCCAGCACCGGCATACGCCCGAGATCGAGCAAGCTTGCACCGACCTAACCCACACCCCCATCACCGTGCAATTTACGCCTCATCTGGTGCCCATGGTGCGGGGGATCCACGTCACCTTGTATGCCACCCTGCGGGATCCCGGCTTTGTGGGGGAAGATTTGCTCACCATTTACAATGCTTTCTATCGCCAATCTCCTTGGGTGAAGGTGCTGCCGCGGGGGGTTTACCCGCAAACCAAATGGGTCTCCGGCACCAACACCTGCATGATCGGGGTGGAGGTGGACAGCCGCACCAACCGCGTTATCGTCCTGTCGGTGATCGACAACCTGATGAAAGGGCAAGCCGGGCAGGCAGTGCAGTGTCTCAACTTGATGATGGGATGGCCGGAAACGTTGGGTTTGCCTCGGCTGGCGTTTTACCCCTAGCTATAATGCCCGTGATCCCCTTGAAGCGGATTCTGTCCATGTCTGAACCCCTGAATCCCCCTTTCCATTCCGAGCCCCAAAATGCCTCGCCCAGCGCAAAGGTTGCCTCAGATGCCGTCAATGGCGCTGCTGAGGGCCTGAACTGGGAGGAGCTGTGGCGGCAGCTGGAAGCGGGCTGGCAGGATCTACCCCGTCGCTCCGAAGAGACGGTGCAACAGACCCTGGCTCGCCTGCAACTGGAGTGGGGCGGGCTGTGCCGAGAGGCGCGGGATCGGCTGCAAAGCGCTCTGGAACAGTCGAGAACGGCGGGATCCCCAGAGCCCATCCACCGAGAGCTGCAAGCGCTCTTGCCCCTGCTTAACCCCTGCCAATGGGAAGTGGTCATTGGCTCTTTGCGGCAGGCTGCGGATCGCGCCTGGGTGGCCAGCTTGCTGTATCACGGCTTGCAGGAAGCGGCCCATCCAGAGGCGGAAAGCCACGGGATCCCTTCTTGGGCTCGGACGCTGACCTCTGACCAACGCTCTGCTCTGGAGGCGATGAGTGCCCGTGCCTATGGCAACAGCCGCCTGCCTTTGGTGATGGACAAAAGCGGCCAGATTCAAGTAAAGGCCTCAGCCGCCTTGTTGGCCGCCTTGATCGCCATCGAGATCGGCAGTGTGGGTTCGGCAGGTGCCTTGTCCTTGCTGGGCACACCGGAGCTGCGCAAGCTCTTGAATGCCGAGGGCAAGCTGCGGCGAACTGGCTTAAAACAGGGACGAACTGCCCTCACAGAAGAAGAATGGCAAACGCTGCGCCGTTGGCTGGATCCCAAGGGATCTCCTCCCGACTGGTATCTCAATCTCACTCAAGTGGGGATCCAGACCACCCAAGTGGGGGACTATGCGGCACGGCGGCTGCGGGAGTTTTTCCAGAGTGAGTGGATTAAGCTCGTGATCCCCCCCTTGTATCACCTGGTCATCGATGCAGTGCGGCTACTGACGGGAGAAGTGTTTCTCAGTGTGGGCACCACCCTGGAATCGGCTTTGGAATCGGCAGAGGCAGAGCGGCGACTGGAGTTGGTGCTGCAAGCCTTGCCCCAGGCGCGGAACATTCCCAGACCCAACCAGATCCAGGCTGCCATCCCTGCTGTGGTGGAAGCTGCCGAGAAACTCCTCAGACCTCTGCTGGCGCGCCAGTTAATGACGGTGGCGGACATCTTCGATCCGCCCATTCGCAACGAGAGCCTAAATGAATTGGGGCGGCAGCTCAACCTCTGGAACCCCTTCCAGTTTTTGCTCACCTGGAGCACGGCCGGCTGGCTGGAGGCCCTTCTGGATCAGATCAGCGAGTTGCAGCAGACCTACCCAGAAATGCCCCTGTGGGAGAGCTATCGCCAGGGCCTTGAAACGGCAGTGCAAGCTCCACGGGTGATGGATCAGGCGGAGGCTCTGCGTCTAACGGCCAAGAGTCTGGATCCCAAGTTGGATCCCTTGGAAGATTGAACTGATGATGCATAGGAAAGAAAATTGCAGACAACTCCCATAGCATCCACAAGGTGAGGCCGGCAGGGTAGGCGGGATCTTCTCCACGCCAAAGACAAATCTGTACAGGTTGTAGATGGTGCCCGGCGAAACATCTACCCCCAGGGTCAGCTTTGGGTGAACCTCACCGCTTTGGATCCCCTTTCATCTCATCGATCTCCAGCAGGTTGATCAATACCCCCGTCACCGGAATAGCCAAGAACACCCCCAGCAAACCGGCCACAGTGCCACCCACAAAGAGGGAGAAAAACATAACCACCGGGCTGATGTTCAGGGATCCCTGCATCACACGGGGCAAGAGCAAGTTTTCTTCCACCTGCTGCAGAGAAATACAGATCACCAAAACCTGGATAGAAAGCCATACACTTTGCGGTAAGACAATTAGAGCAATTAAGCTAATGCCAATAGTGGCTCCAATTCCCGGAATCAAGTCAAACAGCCCTGCAATCAAAGCTAAAGTTAGTGCCGAAGGGATCTCAAGCAGTAAAAATACCAGAAAGGTTGAGATGGCAAAGAAAAATGACAGCACAACCCGACCCCAGAAAAATCCCAGGAAGTTCCGTCGTACACTCCCGGTAATTCGATCTTTCCAATCTTCTGGAAAGGGTTTTAGAAATAAGTTCCACAGTCGCTTGCCATCTAAAAGCATGAAAAAAGCAACGATGAAGATTAAAAACAGATTGACCAAACCCAAGAGCAAGATGCGCAAAGTCAACACACCAGAGCCCAACAGGTTTAGAGTTTGGTCTTTGATTTGCTGCTCAAATTCTTGGATATCGACTGTAATGTTAAAATTTCCCAGCAGGCGCTCCAACTGATCAATGGCATCGAAAATAGTACAGCCTTTTAATTTAAAATAGGGTACAGGTATTCAAGAGGAAGGAGAGAAAGGAATGCCGACTCATTCTTTGGATTTGCGGCAAAGAGTTG
>NZ_JBSSBR010000049.1:0-16226 GCF_054059035.1 Thermostichus sp. MS-CIW-36 | reverse complement strand
AGGAAGCCAAGATTCAAGTCCATTCGCCGGTATTCGGGCTGGACGTATCCTGCCCGGTCGGGGTGGAAGGTCAACAGCACGGGAAAGCATGGCACGGTCACACTCAATGACTTGGGCATGACCCTGAAAATGCGTGGTCAAGCCAAGCATTGGGGCGTGTCAACAACGCTGACCCTTGTTTACAAGCCGTCCCGGCGGCAGTGGTTTGCCTCGTTCACGGTCGAGGTGGCGATACCTGAACCTAAGTTTGGTTCACAGTCGGATTTGCGATATGAGTCCATCGTTGCCTATGACTTGGGTACAGAGACCGCCCTGACCCTGTTTGATGGGGCGGAGTTTCGGGAGATTACTAATCCCCGCTTTACCCAGCGGAGTGAGGAGAAGATTCGCAGAGTCGCCAGACTGAAGCGCAGAAAGCGTGCCCCTAAAAAGGGCGTCAAGGCTTCCAGAAGGTGGAAGAAAATCCACCGGTGGGAAGCGCAACTCAAAGCCAAAGTCGCCCGTCAGCGCAAAGACTGGCAACACAAAGTGACGTCAGAGATAGCTTGTCGTTATGGCGAAGCGCTCCGCGCCGCCATAGGCGAACGGCGTAACGGAGAAGTTGCATGTCAAAGGGATGACCCGCAAGGGTGGGAAGCGCAAGGCAGGGCTAAACAAGTCTATTCTGTCGGTGGGGTTCGGTACATTGAACCAGATGATTACCTACAAAATCGAGCAGAAAGGGGGTTTAGTCCTCATGCTTCCCACTCAGACCCTCAAACCGAGCCAGCGCTGTCCCAAATGTGGGGCAGTCCACAAGGAGTGGGCGGACTTGAGCAACCGCTATCATGTCTGCTCTGGTTGTGGGTTTGAAATCCCCAGGGATCGGGGCTCGGTGATGGTGATGTACAACGTTGCCACTAATCGGCAACCGGGGTTGGGAACCAGCCTCGTGAGTCTTGGATGCTCCAGCTCTACTTCAAAGTCCTGCGGGGCTATGAAGCACCTGGGGCAGAGGAAGAGACTAAAATCCTGCCGTCAAGCGGATGGGGCATCAGAAACCCCATCCGCCTATGCGGTGGGGTAGTTCATTGAAGCTTATGATTCAAGCCGAGCCAAAAAGATTCGGCACAATGGGGAGAGCCATTTCACCAAGCTGTTGAGGACATCGCTATGGCCTACAAACTCTGGATCGACGGCCAATGGGTCGATAGCCAAGGGGGGGGGTTGATGACCATCGAGAACCCGGCCACCGGCGAGAAACTGGCAGAGGTGGTGGATGCTAGCCCTGCCGATGTGGATCGGGCGGTGCAAGCTGCCCAGACCGCTTTCTACGATGGCCGTTGGTCGAAACTTACCCCCGGCGAGCGATCCCTGGCCCTCTGGAAATTGGCAGATCTGATCGAGGCTCGTGCCCCAGAACTGGCTCGTGTGGAATCGGAAAACACCGGCAAGCCCTACGAGTTCCTCAGCTTAGGGGGAGATTTGCCGTTTGCGGTGGATAATCTGCGTTTCTTCGCCGCTGCCGCCCGCGACATCCATGGCTTTAGCGCCGGGGAATATGCCAAGGGCTACACCTCCCTCTTTCGCAAAGAGCCGGTGGGGGTGTGCGCTCAAATTACCCCCTGGAACTATCCGCTGATGATGGCCGTCTGGAAGATCGGCCCCGCCCTGGCCGCCGGCTGTACGGTGGTGCTCAAGCCCGCTCCTGCCACCCCCCTGACCACCCTGATGCTGGGAGAACTGATCGCCGAGGCCGGGATCCCGCCCGGGGTAGTCAATATCGTTACCGGAGGCAATGCCACCGGCCAAGCCCTGGTGGAGCACCCCCAGGTGCGCATGGTCAGCCTTACCGGCTCTACCGCCACCGGCAAGCAGGTGATGCGGACAGCGGCAGATACCCTGAAGCGGGTGCATTTGGAACTGGGGGGCAAAGCGCCGTTTATCGTCTTCGAGGATGCGGACGTAGAGACCGTTGCTGCCAAGGCCACATTTGCTGCCACCGTCAATACCGGCCAAGACTGTACGGCAGCCACCCGCGTCTATGTGCACGAGAGCAAGCTGGCGCAGGCGCAAGAGGCCATTGTAGAAGCCATGCGCAAAGTAACGGTGGGATCCCCTTTCGAGGCGGGAGTGGAGATGGGGCCTTTGGTCTCAGCAGCCCAGCGGGAGCGGGTGATGGGATTTGTGGAGCGGGCCAAAGCAGAGGGAGCCAAGGTGCTGACCGGCGGTCGGATCCCTTCCCAGATTGCCCAGGGCTACTACTATGAACCCACGGTGATTGCCAATGTCGATCAAAAAGCGGAGATCGTACAGAGTGAGGTTTTTGGGCCGGTTCTCACGCTCGGCTCGTTTCGCGAAGAAGCGGAAGCGCTACGCTTGGGCAATGACGTCCTATACGGGCTGGCGGCTTCTGTGTGGACTCAAGACATCGGACGAGCGATGAGGTTGGCCGCCGATCTGGAGTTCGGCACCGTCTGGATCAACGACCATATTCCCATTGCCTCTGAGGCCCCCCATGGCGGCTTTAAGCAATCGGGATTTGGCAAAGATCTCTCGGCAGAAGCGGTGCGCGACTACCAAATCACCAAACACGTGATGATTGCAACCCGCTGAAGTGATGCCCATTTTGAACAGAAGATGACCACCAAACAGCGGCGGCTCACCAGGGGTATTCCCAGTCGCCGTAGGCCATTGGTGGCCTTGATTCCGACCTACCCCTTCCCCTTGGGAGAGGGCTTGGGGAACTGTCTGGAGCCGGTTTGGAACCTCCCCAGAAAATCTCAGTTGCAAAGGCGGTGCGGAGCACTCAAGCGATAGACTGGGGTGTACAGCTCCCGCTCCGCTGCGAATCTGCTCGATTGAACCGTTGCTCGCCAAGCCTACCCGCCAACCATGGGATCCGCAACTCTATCCGCCCCTTGTACCTTTCCCCTCACCGCTGTGGTGGGGCAGCAGGCGGCCAAGCTGGCTCTGCTGCTGGCAGCAGTGGATCCCAGCCTAAGGGGTGTGGTGCTGGTGGGGCCTCGCGGCACCGCCAAGTCGGTTTTGGCCAGAGGGATCCACGCCTTGCTACCGCCCATCGAGGTGATTGCGGGATCCTATTGCAACGACGATCCGGCGCGACCGGACACCTGGTCGGACTGGGCCAAGGCTCGCTACCCAGCCGGAGAGGTGCCGCCCACCCAAGTGATATCGCCCCCCTTTGTCCAGATTCCCCTGGGCGTGACCGAAGATCGGCTGCTGGGATCCGTGGATGTGGGAGCTTCGGTGGAGCGGGGAGAAACCGTCTTTCAGCCGGGGCTGCTGGCTGCCGCCCACCGGGGTGTGCTGTACGTGGACGACATCAACCTGCTGGATGACTCAATTGCCGATCTGCTGCTGACGGTGGTGGGCGATGGGGTGAATCGCCTGGAGCGGGAAGGGATCAGCCTGCAACACCCCTGTCGGCCCCTGCTGGTGGCCACCTACAACCCCGAGGAGGGATCCCTGCGCCCCCACTTGCTGGATCGCATGGCCATGGTGGTGCCGCTGGAGCGGGATCTGAGCCTGGAGGAGCGGCGGGAGATTGCCCAGCGAGCCAGCCAATTCGGCGATGCCCCCGAACCCTTTCTGGCACAACACCAAGCAGAACTGGAAGAAATCCGCACCCAGATTGTCCTGGCCCGAGAGTGGCTGCCCCAGGTCAAACCCCAGCGGGAACAGATCCACTACCTGGTGCAAGAGGCCATCCGCGGCAATGTCCAAGGCCATCGGGGAGAGCAGTTTGCCCTACGGGCCGCCTGTGCCCTGGCAGCTCTGGAAGGACGGGATCGCCTGTTGGCCGAGGATCTGCAGCAGGCTGTGCAACTGGTGCTGCTGCCCCGCGCCCAATACGACCCCGACCAGCCCCCCCCTCCCCCCCCGCCACCATCCCAACAGTCGGATCCCCCGCCGCCGGATCCCGACAAGGATGGGGAAGATAGAGAGGAAACGGATCCCCAACCGGAAAACCTGAGTCTGCCGGAAGAGTTTTTCTTCGAGCCGGAGCGCATTGCCCTCGACCCGCGCCTGCTGGCCTTTGCCCAGTCCCTCAACCAACAGGGGAAAACGGGATCCCGCAGCCTGGTGTTCAGCGCCGACCGGGGCCGTTACATCAAGCCCATCCTGCCCCAGGGATCCAACCCCCGCATTGCCGTCGATGCCACCTTGCGAGCCGCTGCTCCCTACCAGAAGAGCCGCCGCCAGCGACAACCGGGACGCGCCGTCGTCGTGGAACCGAGCGATATCCGCGCCAAAAAGCTGGTTCGCAAGGCCGGAGCCCTGGTGATCTTTGTGGTGGATGCCTCCGGCTCCATGGCCCTCAACCGCATGCAAGCGGCCAAAGGAGCGGCCCTGCGCCTGCTCACAGAAGCCTACCAGAACCGCGACAAGGTGGCCCTCATCGCCTTTCGTGGAGAAACTGCCGAAGTGCTGCTGCCCCCCACCCGCTCCATTGAGCTGGCCCGCCGCCGTTTGGAATCTCTGCCCTGCGGCGGGGGATCCCCTCTTGCCCATGCCCTCACCCAAGCCGTGCGGATGGGAGTCAATGCCCGTGCTGCCGGCGACGTGGGCCAGGTGATGCTGGTGGCCCTCACCGATGGTCGGGGCAACATCCCCCTCAGCCGCTCTTTGGGACGGAGCGATGGCAAACCCCAGTCGGGAACGGATCCCATCGACCTGAAGCAGGAGCTGCGGGAGATTGCCCTGCGCATCCGCGCCCTGGGGTTGAAGCTGCTCTTGATCGACTCCCAAAGCCGCTTTGTAACCACCGGCTTCAGCGCCGAACTGGCGGAATTGGCGGGCGGACGGTACTTTCACCTGCCCCGCGCCACCGACCAGGGGATCGCAGCCGTGGCCCGCTCGGCCATGCAGGAAGGACGCACCTACTCCTGAGAGAACAGCCTCTCCGTCGGCGGAGGTTGTAACTTTTCTTAATGGTTGGTTATGATCCCTGTAGGCGAACTTCACCTTGTCCCATGGCTACAGGACTCCTGCCCCAACTTTCCCTCCAGAATCCCATGGCTGTCGATTGGGTCAGTCGGGGGGTAAGCGCAGCCATTCGCGCCCTCTTTAAGCATGCAGAGCGGCTGGAGGCGCGCGTGCGAGTGGAGCCTGTTGCCAAATTGTTGCAGGGTCGTATCGACAGCTTTGAACTGTTGGGCCAGCATCTGCAGATGTACAACGGCCTGAGGCTTTCGGCTCTGGAGCTATTCTGCAATGCGGTGGCCATCGATTTCAGCCAAATTTGGCAGGGGAAGATCAAGCTGCGCCAGCCAGTACAGGCCACAATGCGCGTGGTGCTGAGCGAAGACGATCTGGCGCAATCGTTTAACACACCTTTTGTGCTGAATAGGCTGGCCTTAGGAAAGCAGGATGATAGCCCCCTATCCTTCCATCACGTCCATATCAGCATCACCCCGGCGCGACGACTGCAATTCCAGGCAAATGTACAGCAGGGAGAAGCCAGGGCTTTCTGCGTCGGTTTTTCCGCCCAGGTTGAGGTGCTGGAGCGGCGTCGCATCCGCTTTACAGATCCAGTGTTTGAAAGCGGTACAGAAGAGGAGCTAGCCTTGAGCCAAGCTTTGGTACGCTGCCTGAATGAGCTTCTGGATTTGGATCGGCTCGCCTTGCGAGGCACTGAGCTGCGGGTAGACCGGGTGAACTTGCAGCCCCAGCAGATGATCCTGTACGGCAGTGCCACCCTAGCGCAATTTCCCACACGCCAACCCCAATGGGAAAGTGCTTGACAGCCTTTGGAAGGGCGGCTACGCTCAATAGTGGTGAGGAGTGAAGAGAAGAAGCCTCTGGGGTCGAAACACGGACAGACTCCCAGAGGTTTTTTCATGCTTCAGGAGCTTGAGAGCTCCGCTCTGCCCCTCGATCTTGATCTGTTGAACTTGTAGTCCTTTGACCCAAACTGGGACACTACACCCAAAACGTTGGTCGCGTCGTCGCGTCAGCGTTGCCGAGCAATAATGCATGCGGCCAAAGGCTTTTCTCAATGGCCCAGGCGCCTCACCCTAACCTGAAACGACTATGATTGCTCAACGTTGGTTACGCCTGGGGATCAAGCTGTCTTTCTTTGCCGTGATGTCCACAGCTTTGCCAACCGGAATACGGCGCGGCTTCTCTAAAGAATGGGGTAGCTGGGTATCCTAAAAGCTGGGGTTACGGCATCCTTCTTTATTCATGGGGATGAAGTGGCTCAAGACATAACGGTCATTCTAAGACCTAGGAAAGAACTCTTCAGCCTTGACCGTGAGGGGATGTTTATTCTTTGCCTACGGTTGGTTCACTATTCAAGCAGGTCTTGTCAAAGCGAGCACACCGAGTTTGAAACAGCAACTACTCCGCCTACTTGAGTTTTGGCGCCGCCGCTTTCCCCACAGCCTGCGCACCCAGGTGGCATTGGTCATTGCCAGCCTTTCGTTTGTCCCCAACTTGGTTTTCATCCTGTCGGTGCAGTGGATCTGGCCCGACACGCAGTTCAGCACTGAAGGGATCCTTCTGCTGCTGCTGTGGATCCCGTTGCTGGCGGTGCTATCGGCGGTGGTGGGCTATGCTCTGTCCTCCATGATTTTGCGCCCCCTCACCCTGCTGGCCCGCGAGTTGGCCCATTTGGAAACCTTGATCAACCAGCCTGCCCGTTGGAATCTGCTGCTCCGCCCCGGGGATCCCCAGGAAGCCCTGATCTTGCGGCAGGCTTTTGCCCAGTTGCTGCGCCAGATCCAGATCGATCAAATGCGGCGAGAAGCCTTTACCGCCACCCTGGTTCACGACCTCAAAACCCCCCTCATCGCCTTTGGGCACCTGCTGAGCGCCTTTAAACAGGATCAACAGCTCGAGCCGGAGCAACGTCGCGCTCTGCTGGATCGCATCCTGCAGGAAAATCAACACAATCTCTCTCTGGTGCAGAAAATGGTGGAGGCTCACCGCCTAGAGCGGGGAGAGATCGAGTTGCATCCTCGGCCTTGTGATCTGGGATCCCTGGCCAGAAGGGTGGCCGAGCGCATGGGATCCCTGGCCCAAGAACGGGGGATCGACCTGCGAGTGGAAGGGGAAGGGTGGGGCAACGCCGATGAGGCAGAGCTGGAGCGGGCGCTGGTGAATCTGGTGGACAATGCCTTGCGCTATGCACGCCATGCAGTGGTGCTCACTGTCAGCCCCCGCCAGATCCAGGTGCAGGATGATGGCCCCGGCCTACCCGCCCCTCTGGAAGAGTTGGCCCAACCCTACGTGACCCAGCCCATTCACATTGCCGGCCACCACTACCCAACCGGCTCAGGAGGTCTAGGGCTATACATCGCCAAGCGTATCCTGCAGGCCCATGGAGGGGAATTGCGGTTGGTCGAGACGGGATCCCAAGGGGCTACTCTAGCCCTAGTGTTGCGCTGACCTTCTCTTAGCAGTTCAACCCTGGCAGAGCAAGACAGTGCGAGAAAACGTGCTCAACCGACAGGGCGACCCCGGTACATCAATCGGTACTTCACCTGCGGGGTCAAGTCTTTCTGCCCTGGATCCCCTTCCGCCGTGATGGGTTGTGGAGGGGCGGTGGGGGAGTGCGCGATCGGCTGCGGGGGAGTGGTGGAAGAAGATGTACGGCTGACCTCCCCAGGCCATACGCCCGCTTGCTCCAGAGCCCTGTAGAGTGCCGCCGTGTCAATAGGCAAAAACCACCTGGCAGCCTCGTAAATTCGTTCGAGGGAGTGGAGAATATCGTCGGCCTCTGCCAAGCCGGGGATCACATCTGCTGCCCCCTGATAAATTGCCCAGCGCCGCTCTGCAGGCTCGATGTGGCGACGGGGGTGATGAGTCAGGATCACAGGGATGTTGGGCAGCTTACTTTGGCACTCTCGACAAAAGGCATAGGGGTTAAACAGCCCCGTCGTCATGTCCACCACCATCAGATCCAAATCCAGAGGCTGACTTGCTGCCACCTCCAGCAGATCTTCACGCGGGGAAACCAGCACCACAGAGTGCCCCTGAGACTCCAGCGCCAACTTCCAGAGATGAATTTGCGAGGGCTGGCCCTGAGCTAGCAGTATGGTTTTGCTCACCGTAGATGGAGAGATGTGAGTAGAAGGGAAGGCGAAGGCTTGCACCACTTGATGATCCGTTATACGTCAGAATCTTGTGCAAGGCGCAATGTAGCATCCTTAAGAGGAGCAAATGGTGACCGGATATACAAGTGCTGCTGTTTAGGCCCAACACTCTACAAATTAAATCCGGATTAAATCCGGATCCCCAGCAGCCGACAGCCCATTTCTGGGTGCGGCCTGTCCGACGGCCTCAACGTTTGTCTTGCTCAATTCAATCTGGGATCCCTTCTTTCTCGCTTTCCAATTCAGCTTGCAGGGCCTGCCACTCTTCCGGAGACAGCGAGTGGAGTTTCTCTTGAAGTTGCTGGGTCTCAAAGCTGGCCCACTGAGCCTTCAGGGTCATTTCCCCCCGCAGCACCCGCCTCAGGTAGCCAAAAGTCCACCCCAAGCAAGCCAGCAGGAGCACCACGCTCGATATCTGCTGCGCAGCCCCCGTATCCAAGCCCGCCCAAAGCAGCAGGCCATAGAGGATCCCTCCCCCCAACAGCAGGGCTAAGCCTATAGCAAGAACATCCAATCTGCGCATGGCTCAGTGGATCGACAAACGGCTGACCTTACAGCGACCGGGGCTTGGGCCGGAACGTCATGAAGGGAGCCAAGAGCACCATGCCGGGAAAGAAAAACAAGACCAAGAAAAACATCAACACCTTTTCCCAAGCACTGCCTGAAGTCCAGCGTTTGTCCACATACAGCAGAGACAACAGAGGCAGCACCAGCAGATAGAGAACAGCCAAACCGGCATAAGTTAACCCGATCAACGATGGAGTAGAAGCCATGTCGAGTGCGTCCTGCAGCTATTTGACCTGTGTCCAACAAGTCTAACAGCATTGTTAACGGCATTGTGAAGAGATTTGTCGGCTGAAGGAAGTCGGTAACTCGGCCAACTGACTACAAACTGGTGCTGATCGCCCCAACGGGGCAGGTGGGTACGCACTGTTCGCACATGACGCAGCGGTTGCGGGAGAACTCCAGCTTCCAGTTGGGAGCAGAAATCTTCAGGGCCTCGGTTGGGCAAACTCCCGTACACAATCCACAGTCCACGCACAAGTCTGGGTCGATTTGAATTTCCTTGGCCCGTTCAGTCACCTCAATGCCCAAAGACTGTACCCATTCCAATCCTGCTTCCACCTGGTCGATATCCCCCGACAGCTCCACCACCAAAGTACCCACTTCGTTGGGGGCTACCCTGGCGCGCACGATATTGGCAGCCACATCGAAGTCTTTGGCCAACCGATAGGTGAGAGGCACATTCACCAAATGGCGGGGGAAAATGAGGGTGACTCGTTTGCGCACGGATCTTGAGTGTTTTGAGTGCAGCAACTTCCTTCAGTATGGCAGGCTTGTGAGGTTCAGTTTGGCCGTGAATGCAGCTCACTTCCACCCTCCACAGGACACCCAAGGCGAACCCCACAGCGGTAGGGCGGGGCTTTGAACCCAGTTTTTCGGTGAGCTCAGCTTCTTGGGAAGATCACCAGAGGCAGCGCGTGAGACAACGGCGCCATTATCAGCGTGCCCCTCTCACCAAAAGCTATCTGTGGAAGCCGACCCAGAGCCTGCCACAATAGGATGGAGAGCGTCCCCGATCCCTATGGACTCATCTTTTGCTCAGCCCCGTCTCAACTCAGAGCAGTACCGCCAGATGCTGGTGCGGGATGGCGAACGTCGCTTCCGCGAGTGGCACACTGCCTTCCTCAAGTATCAACAGCAGTTTTTGCAGGAGATGAAGCAACTGCGTCTCCAGGGTTCTTTGCATCGCTGAATGGTTAATGCCCACCGTCCCCACCTTGCACCCGCTGCCAGTCTTTTCCAAGCCCGATCCCTCCCCAAGGCCTACGGCCTGCCAAGGCGAACGGCAAGAAACCTTGGAATTGCTGGAGTGGCCCCGCCTCTGTCAACACTTGGCCACCTTTGCTGCCACACCCTTGGGCCGTCGTGCCTGCCTAGAGCTGGATCCCTGGCAGAGCCGCGCCGATAGCGAAGCCTACCTCGATCAGACTGAGGAAGCGATCCGCCTCGATCGCACACAGGCGGGGGGCCTTTCCATGGCAGGGATCCACAACCTGCTGCCGGCTTTGGAACGGGCTGAACGGGGGGGGATCCTGAGCGGGGAAGAGCTGGTGCAGATTGCTACAACTCTGGGGGCGGCCCGCCGCATTCGTCGTCTGATCGACGACCACGACCATCTGCCACGCTTGCAAACTTGGGTGAGCACCCTGCGCACCTACCCGGAGCTGGAGCAGGAGATCTTCCGCTGCCTGGAGGAACATGGCGAGGTGCGGGACAGCGCCAGCCCTGCCCTTGCCAATCTGCGCCAGCAGCAACGGCAACAGCGCAGCCAGATCCAGGAGCGCCTGCAACAGTTGATGAGCCAGTACCCCCAGGCGCTGCAGGACAACCTGATCGGCCAGCGGCAGGGACGGTTTGTCCTGATGGTCAAGGCCACCCATCGGGATCTCATCCGCGGCATTGTGCATGACAGCTCTGCCAGTGGGGCCACCCTCTATGTGGAGCCCTACGCCGTGGTGGAACTGGGCAACCGCTGGCGAGAAACCCAAGTTCAGATTCAGGCGGAGGAAGAGCGGATCTTAGCCGCGCTCTCGGCTCAGGTGGCCTCCGTCGCCACCGATCTGAAGCATTTGCAGGGGGTGATGGTGGGGTTGGATGTGGCTCTGGCTCGGGGTCGCTACAGCCTCTGGCTGGACGGCAATCGTCCCCAGTTTGTCTCGGCAGGATTGCGCCTGCGTCAGGCCAAGCACCCCCTGCTGCTCTGGCAATCTCGCGCCGCTGCCCCTTCGGAGGGTCAAGGCTCTGCTGTTGTCCCTATCGACTTCACCCTCTCGGACTCGATTCGGGTCGTAGTCATCACCGGCCCCAACACCGGCGGCAAAACCGTTGCCTTGAAAACCCTGGGGCTGTTGGTGCTCATGGCCAAGGCGGGGATCTTCCTGCCGGCTCAAGATCCGCCCCAACTGCCTTGGTTCGACAGGGTTTACGCCGACATTGGGGATGAACAATCGCTGCAACAAAATCTCTCCACCTTTTCAGGGCACATCCGCCGCATCAGCCGCATGGTACAGGCCCTGCAGTCCACTCCAGAGCCGGCCCTTGTCCTGTTGGATGAGGTGGGGGCGGGCACGGATCCCACCGAAGGAGCTGCCCTGGCGGCTGGGCTATTGGAGTACCTCTCGGAAAAGGCGCTGCTCACCCTGGCTACCACCCACTACGGCGAGCCAAAGGCCCTGAAATACCAACATCCCGGCTTTGAAAATGCCTCAGTGGAGTTCGACGAGGTCACCCTGGCCCCCACCTATCGCCTCTTGTGGGGGATCCCAGGCCGCTCCAATGCCTTGACCATTGCTCAACGGCTGCAGTTGGATCCAGAGATTCTGCGGCGGGCCCAGCGGCACCTGCAAGGGGAAAGCCAGGTGGATAGGGTCATTGCCGGCCTGGAAGCGCAGCGGGCTCAATTGGAAGAGCGGGCGGCCCAGGTGGGATCCCTGCATCGAGAGCTGGAGAGCCTATATCAACAAATGCAGCAGCGTAGCCGCCAAATCGCCGAGCGAGAAGCCCGGCTGGAGCAGAAGCAAAACCAAGAACTGCAAGCCCTGTTGGCTGCTGCCCGTCAGGAAGTGGCTGCCGCCATCCGCAGATTGCAGCAGGGAGAGGATCCCCAACGCATTACTGCCGAGCTGGCGCAAATCCAGCAGCGCTACTCTCCCCCACCGCCGCCCGTGGATATGGAGTTTGTGCCAGAGGTGGGAGATCGGGTGCGGCTGAGAGGCTTGGGTCAGACGGGGGAAGTGATCGCCATCGAAGGGGATGTGTATGTGGTGCGCAGCGGCATCCTCAAATTCACAGTGCCACGGGGGCAGTTGGATCCCATCGATGAACACCAGGCTAAGCAACGCCAACGCCCCAAAGCCCCACCTCCCTCCCCTGCAGCCACCGCTCCTCTGAACCTGCGCACCAGCCAGAACACCCTCGATCTGAGGGGGAAAACCGTTGCTGATGCTGAGGCCATTCTGGAACAGCACTTTGCCCAAGCTCCTCCCGGCCCGGTTTGGATCATCCACGGCCACGGCACAGGGCGCCTGAAAGCCGGCGTCCAGGCTTATCTCCAAAATCACCCGCGCGTTCAGCGTTTTTCAGCCGCTGATCCCGAAGACGGCGGTACTGGAGTGACCGTGGCTCATTTACAGTGAGGCTTGTACAGTGAGGCTTGCCAGTGCCAGAAGGGAGTAGGGGTGGTCGCGTTGGCATTCTCGAGTCGGAGACCGGACAAGTGCCGGGCAATGTCTCAAGCTTGACTGTGGAGCACTGCCGCTGCTGAGCTGACGGGCTGGGATCCCTTCTGTTGCCGCTGGCTTCGCCAGAGCCAGTAGCTCCGCAGCAGTTGGCTATCCCCAATGAGCTTCAACATCACCGCCACCGTTGCACCTGTCCAACTGAGAGGCCCAAAGGCGGCGCCTGCTGCTGCCAACAGCGCCAACCCAGAAAGATTTAGCCCCAAGCCTTGCACCCACATCCACAAGACAGTCTCGCGCTCTGACATCTGTCAGCTCCTAGAGGAGAAATAGGATAGCCCTACTGTCCTGAATTTGAGCAGAGACGGGGATGGGGTTGAGCCTTGACACCGCTGCCCAAAGCTGCACACTTGGGGGGGGCGGTACTCCCTAGGGATTGGCTGCTTGACCCATCCACTCCTGCAATCGGGCCAGGGCCAGCCGCTTTTGGGCGGCAGAGCGTACCGTACCCTCCGTGAGCCGATTGAAGCCATGCACCAACCCCTTGCCCCCCAAAGCCACCAGCGTCACCCGATGGGTTTGGCCTGGCTCAAAACGCACCGCATTGCCGGAAGGAATGTTGAGGCGCATGCCAAAGCTGGCGGCGCGATCGAAAACCAGGGCCCGGTTCACCTCGAAAAAGTGAAAATGGGATCCCACCTGAACGGGCCGATCCCCTCGGTTGGTGACCTCTAGCGTCACGGTGGCCCGCCCGACGTTGGCCTGGATGGGATCCTCTGCCAGCAGCAGTTCCCCTGGGATTAGGGCTGGCTCCGCGTTGGCGCCAGGCGTGGTTTTGGATTTGCGGCCAGAGGGCATGGGGACAACCTCCTGAAGTTTTTCGGTCTTTGGAGCATCTGGGGGATCCCTGAAAGCGGGCAGCCCCGACGCTAGCGAATGGGATGGTGCAAGGTAACCAGCTTGGTGCCGTCGGGAAAGGTGGCTTCCACTTGGATTTCGGGGATCATCTCCGGGATGCCGGGCATTACGTCCTCGCGGGTCAGCCACGTCAGCCCCTCGCTCATCAATTGGGCGACCGTTTTCCCTTCCCGCGCCCCCTCCAAAACCGCTGCGCTCAAGTAGGCCACTGCCTCAGGGTAATTGAGTTTGAGGCCCCGCTGCCGCCGATCCCGAGCCAACTGGGCAGCCAGGTAGATCAACAACTTGTCTTTCTCCTGGGGGGATAAGTACACGGGACAACCTCAAAGATACAAAAGGATACAGGGGGGACAGCAGCAGGCCCAGTTGGCCTAGAGTTGACTCAACTTTATATCACCTCTGGGCAAAAAAAGGGGTCTAGGCTAGAGGGGATTTCCCTTTCTCCTGCACAACCCACAGCCTCAACCTCTTTCGGCATTGGGTGTTGCGACTCCCTTCCTGGGCAACCCGTCATGAAAGAGTAACAATAGATGCATACAGATGTATTTAGACGCGAAAGTTTGTCTAGATTCGTATCTCAACCCTGAGTTGGTCTATCCTGGAGCAATTTACCGGCTCTGTTTAGCACTTCCCTTTAGATAGATAGGTGTTGACTGGGTTCTTTTGATCGGCTATGAAACTCGAACTGACTCCCCGCCAGCGGAAGATTCTCTGGGCGACGGTGCGCAGCTACATTGCGACGGCTGAACCTGTCGGTTCCAAAACCTTGGCCCAGTCCTATAACTTTGGGGTGAGCACGGCCACTATTCGTAACGACCTGGCCACCCTTGAGCAAGTGGGATTGCTGTTTCAGCCTCACACCTCCGCCGGACGGGTTCCTTCCGACTTTGGCTATCGGGTTTATGTCAACGATTTGTTGACCTCTGCCAACAGCGGTGGGATCCCTCACGATGCTCCTCAGCCGGATCCCCATCCCGCTCTGCAACAGTTGATGGATCAGCTTGGCCGTGAGCTGGGAGACGACCTAGACAGCCTCCTGCAAAGGGTAGCTCAGCTTTTGGCCCATCTGAGCGGTTGCATTGCTCTCATCACTCCTCCTCAGGGGCCGGTGGTAGCCATTCATCATGTGCAGTTGGTGTCGGTAGCGCCAGGGCGGGTGATGGTGTTGGTGGTAACCGACTCCTATCAAACCCATTCAGCTCTGGTCAGCCCCCCCGACTGGCCCAGCGACTCCCGAGAGGATTTGGAAGATGAATTGCAATTGCTCAGCAACTTTCTCACCCTGAAGCTGCGGGGCAAAACCTTTGCCGAGTTGCAGGATCTGAGCTGGCTGAAACTGGATGAAGAATTTCGTACCTACGGCCATTGGCTCCAGCAACTGCTGCGCTCGGTGGTGCAACGGTATCTGCAGCCCTCTCTGGGGCAGGTGTTCAGTGCCGGTATGGCCGAGTTGATGCGTCAGCCGGAGTTTTCCCAGGCCCGGCAGGTGCAGGCAGTGATGCAGTTGATCGAGGAGGGAGCCAAGCAACTTCAGGGGATGATTGGGCTCCATTTTGCCGATGGGGGTTTGCCCTCTCTGCCGAGCTCAACGGAGATGGATCAGGAGTCGGGACAGTCTGCCCGCAAGACCCCGGTGATCATCTACATTGGCAGCGAGAATCCACTGGAGTCTCTGCACCACTGCACGGTTATCACCTCCACTTACCACCGTCGCTCAGCTCCTCTGGGTACGGTCACCTTGCTGGGGCCGACCCGAATGGCCTACGAGCGCAGCATTGCTGCTGTGCAGGCAGTGGCCTCTCATCTGACCCGAGCTCTTGCCTAAGGGATCCCATGAAGGCAGGCAGGGTCTGGGTTGCACCTGAGCAATAACAAGCTGTGGCCAGGCTCTCTCCTCTCCACCTGCGGGTACAGTGCGCCATTCGGCAGCGGCAACTTCTTCACCCTGGCCAGCGGCTGCTGGTGGCTTTTTCGGGCGGGCAAGATTCTTTTTGCCTGCTCCAAATCCTGCGGGATCTACAGCCTCGCTGGGGCTGGCAGCTCTTCGTTTTGCATTGCGATCACCGCTGGTCGGCAGATGAAACGGAGTGTGCTCGCTTTTTGCAGGGGTGGCTGCAGCAGCAGGGACTGCCTCATGCTGTTGAGACTGCGGATCCCATCCGCCGAGACGAAGCAGGGGCCAGGGCTTGGCGCTACCAACAACTCGACAAATGGGCCCGCATCTGGGATTGCAGCGCCGTGGTGATGGGGCATACGGCCAGCGACCGGGCCGAGACATTTTTATGGAACTTGCTGCGAGGGACAGGAGCCGCCGGGCTGAGCAGCCTAGATTGGCAGCGTCGCCTGGACGACCGGGATCCCACCTCTGCCCAGGTGGTGCGACCCCTGCTGGGTCTATACCGTTGGGAAACCGAACAATTTTGCCAGCAGCACCAATTGCCGGTCTGGCCGGATCGCAGCAACCAAGATCTGGCCCATGGCCGCAACCGCCTCCGCCTGGAGGTGATGCCTTACTTGAAACAGCACTTCAACCCCCAACTGGAAGCGGCCCTGAATCGGGCTGCCACACTGCTGCAAGCAGAACATGAGCTGGTGGTAGCTCAAGCAGCTCAGCTATGGCCACAGGTATATGAGCCCGCTTTGCCAGGGCTGCGACGGGATCCCTTGCGGGCTGCCCCCTTGGCTCTGCAGCGGCAGGTAATGTTCCAGTTTTTGTCCCTGGTGTTGTCCCACCACCCCACCTTTGACCAGGTAGAAGCCGGGATCCAGCTCTTAAAAGCAGACCGAGGCAGCCGTAGCCCCGATTATCCAGGTGGGCACTGGCTGGAAGTGAAAGGGGATCACTTGGTTTGTTTCCATTAATTTTTCCATTACAGCCTGTTAAGGGCTCAAGGGGTACAATAGCAGCACTTAGCAAACCAACTTCGGAAGGAGGATGGATTGATCAGTAGTAAAGAAGTCTTCA
>NZ_JBSSBR010000048.1:0-16269 GCF_054059035.1 Thermostichus sp. MS-CIW-36 | reverse complement strand
AGAAAGATCAACTGGTAGTAATCCGTACTGAACATATTATACATTATTTTCAGTATAGTTGAGCTTATTATTGACTAGAGTCATGCTCTTTTCTGAGATCCTGCAGGCGGCCCGGCGCAACCAGATCCGCATTCCCGGCAATTTGGGCCTCTGTGCCAAGGCGCTGGCCAATTTGGAAGGGATCGCCCGCCAGCTCACCCCCGGCTACAACCTGCCGGAGCAGCTTCGCCCCCTGATGGCGGATGTGTTTCGGGCGCAATTGCTGGGGGAAGCCCCTCTGCCCTCGCTGCTGCGCACGGCTTTGGATTTGAAAAATCTCTCTCTGCAATCGCCGCGCCAGATGGAGCTGCTGCTCAGCCGCATCACCTCGGAAACCCAGCGCTGGAACTTGACCATCCAAGAGCTGGACGGGATCCGCAGCAGCCTGGATCAGTCGGCCAACCGCCTTTCCTACAGCATTGTGGTCGGCTCTCTGATCGTCGGGGCCGCCATCATCTCGGCTCAGACGCAGCGGTTTCAGGTCTTTGGGCTGAGCGAACTCCTGTTCGGGGCGGCCAGCCTGTTGGGGCTGTGGCTCGTCATCAGCATCCTGCGCTCCGGTCGCCTGCGCGGCTAGATTGGCTGAGGTTGGCTCATCAGTGGACTCAGGGCCCTACTGCCCTTGTCTGGATCTCGATGTTTCCAAAAGAACACCAAAACGGTATCAACGCCTCCGCGAGCGATCCGCCAAAAGCCGCAAAGGCCGATTCTTTCGTTCGATCCCTCAACGCCTTGCGCCACAAGGCTTTCCGGCCCCAAAACCCCCTCGCCAAAACTCTTTTTGCCGACTTTTTTCCGGATCCCTCGCAAATGGGCCTTGCATTCCTTGCCCTGCTTGGGTTTAATAGGGGTGGAGTTCCCCCTTCGGGGGGATCCCTAGAAATTGGAAACTTGCAAGTACACTAAGCATTATAGGTCGTTGGTATGTCAAGTTGTTCCCCCTTCGGGGGGATCCCTAGAAATTGGAAACTTGGTAGCCCGGGTGTAACACCCAGGTTCACCGCAGTTCCCCCTTCGGGGGGATCCCTAGAAATTGGAAACTGCCCTCCCTTTCGGGTGGATAAACAACACCCAGGAGATAAGTTCCCCCTTCGGGGGGATCCCTAGAAATTGGAAACCTTGACCTAGATGGCAGGGGGATGTCCACTGCCACACGTTCCCCCTTCGGGGGGATCCCTAGAAATTGGAAACTGGGGATATTAGAGATAAATCACTAGCTGTACCAAGTTCCCCCTTCGGGGGGATCCCTAGAAATTGGAAACTTACCAATCAAGTACATCAGCATTCTCTGTAAAGTAGCTAGTTCCCCCTTCGGGGGGATCCCTAGAAATTGGAAACAAGAAACCGAGGTACGCGTGTATGTTTACAATCCCTTTAACAAGTTCCCCCTTCGGGGGGATCCCTAGAAATTGGAAACTTTGATCAGCATAGACCAACCGCAAGACCCGATGAGTTGTTCCCCCTTCGGGGGGATCCCTAGAAATTGGAAACTGGAAGAGCACCCACCCTGTCGGCTACATCGAGTAAAGTTCCCCCTTCGGGGGGATCCCTAGAAATTGGAAACGTCACTACTTTCGTAGTGATATGGTATATAGTCGTCAAGTTCCCCCTTCGGGGGGATCCCTAGAAATTGGAAACCGCGCAAACTATTGGTTACGAGCCTTGCTCGCACAAAGTTCCCCCTTCGGGGGGATCCCTAGAAATTGGAAACCGTTGCCGCAGAGCCTCCAACCTCAGCCACTCGCGAGCAGCCTGGAGTTCCCCCTTCGGGGGGATCCCTAGAAATTGGAAACTAGCACTTTTGCCTGATCTAGTAGGCAGTTTGATAGTCGCTGTTCCCCCTTCGGGGGGATCCCTAGAAATTGGAAACAACATCCCGGATGTACCCACACCGCTCAGCGTGAACGATCTGTTCCCCCTTCGGGGGGATCCCTAGAAATTGGAAACTGCGGTTATAATAATGAATCCACAAACAGTTTCAGGCACGTTCCCCCTTCGGGGGGATCCCTAGAAATTGGAAACGGCGCAGGCCGCGGCAAGGGATCCGCCACCGGTACCAAGAGTTCCCCCTTCGGGGGGATCCCTAGAAATTGGAAACGCAGGTTAGAGGATATAAAGATAGTTTCGTCATCCACGGTTCCCCCTTCGGGGGGATCCCTAGAAATTGGAAACATGAGCAACACAGAAAGTTAATCGAGAAAGCGAAAACACTGTTCCCCCTTCGGGGGGATCCCTAGAAATTGGAAACTTGACCTCTACCGACTGTTGTTCGCCGAACACGGCTTGGTTCCCCCTTCGGGGGGATCCCTAGAAATTGGAAACTGGAGAAGAGTGCATTTCGTGGTCTCCATCGACTACATGTTCCCCCTTCGGGGGGATCCCTAGAAATTGGAAACATTCGATCTCCGCCCCTTCTAACTCTGGCGGGCAGTTGTTCCCCCTTCGGGGGGATCCCTAGAAATTGGAAACACCAAGACTGGCTGGCTGTGGTAGTCTAGCTCTACTACAGTTCCCCCTTCGGGGGGATCCCTAGAAATTGGAAACTAGCTTACGGTTTTGGGGCAACCGAAACTCATCTAGTGTTCCCCCTTCGGGGGGATCCCTAGAAATTGGAAACGTGCATAGCCATACCCCAATCACGAGCGTGCCCCCGGTAGTTCCCCCTTCGGGGGGATCCCTAGAAATTGGAAACAAAGCTAAACTGGGGATCTAACCCCCACCACCTCAAGTTCCCCCTTCGGGGGGATCCCTAGAAATTGGAAACGATAATCCTGGGTGCTTGGGGGAGGAACTAGGTTAGATCGTGTTCCCCCTTCGGGGGGATCCCTAGAAATTGGAAACTGGTATGTACAAGTACACTAAGGAGCAGATTTTACGGTTCCCCCTTCGGGGGGATCCCTAGAAATTGGAAACTAGAAAATCGCAGACATGGTATCCTCCTAATCAAGGCAGGGGTTCCCCCTTCGGGGGGATCCCTAGAAATTGGAAACAATTTAACGGAAAAGTTGTAAGTAGAAACTATATTCGCGTTCCCCCTTCGGGGGGATCCCTAGAAATTGGAAACTCTGTATTCAGCAAACCACACAACTTGATGTACTGAAAGTTCCCCCTTCGGGGGGATCCCTAGAAATTGGAAACGATCATCGAAGAAGGTTGGCACGACACCATCGTGCAGTTCCCCCTTCGGGGGGATCCCTAGAAATTGGAAACTTGAGTAAATCTTCCCAGAATAAGTTTTGGGACTTGTTCCCCCTTCGGGGGGATCCCTAGAAATTGGAAACCCAGTTTTACGATTTTGTCCTGGGTGCCCTCAAAGCTCGTGTTCCCCCTTCGGGGGGATCCCTAGAAATTGGAAACTCGAAGGTTTTCCTTGCCCTACGTGGGCAGTGGCTTGTAAGGTTCCCCCTTCGGGGGGATCCCTAGAAATTGGAAACCAGCTACTTCGCTCGGATTTGAGCTTTTCGCTTTTGCTTGTTCCCCCTTCGGGGGGATCCCTAGAAATTGGAAACAGTGAATCCTTTACTGAGCGGCCAGCGCATCCTCCAAGTTCCCCCTTCGGGGGGATCCCTAGAAATTGGAAACACCAGGCAAGCTGCCTCTGCTTCCAAAGAGGCGGCGGCAGGTTCCCCCTTCGGGGGGATCCCTAGAAATTGGAAACGCCGGGGATCCCCAGGGCACGCCGGAGTTCTGGCTAGAGTTCCCCCTTCGGGGGGATCCCTAGAAATTGGAAACTGCGTATGAAGCGCATTGCTTCGAGGTACTCTCCCTCTGTGTTCCCCCTTCGGGGGGATCCCTAGAAATTGGAAACGGGCAACATCCCGGATGTACTCACACCGAGAGGAACGCAGAGTTCCCCCTTCGGGGGGATCCCTAGAAATTGGAAACTTATGGCTGTTTGGGGAGGGGGCGGATAGAGGGATAGAGGTTCCCCCTTCGGGGGGATCCCTAGAAATTGGAAACGGTTGTCCATTTGGGTTACCTCCCAATCACTACACTTGTTCCCCCTTCGGGGGGATCCCTAGAAATTGGAAACTTCCCCCAAACAATCACCGCATCCTCCGGAATGTCGTTCCCCCTTCGGGGGGATCCCTAGAAATTGGAAACAACTTGTTGGATCCCTTGCCACCTTGGGGTGTATTTGTTGAGTCAGTTTCCCTGCAGTGAGGGATCCCTAGGGATGGGGAAAGGACTCAACAGCTTGCGCTGGCTGGCGCGTCAGCATGCGCTTCGGGTTTTGGATGTTGCCGGTATAACCCTCAATGGCTCGCAACCTTGGGATATTCAAGTTCACGACGAGCGGCTATATCTGCGCTGCCTGCTCTATGGATCCCTGGGCTTTGGCGAGGCCTACATGGAGGGCTGGTGGGATTGCGAGGCCATTGATGAGTTAGTTTGTCGTCTCCTAACTGCCCAGGCACCGCAGCAGGTGGGTTGGCTAACTCAGCCCTTGCTTGGGCTGGACAGTCGCCTCATCAACCGCCAGCGGGGCAAGGGGGCATTCGTCATTGGCCAGCGCCACTACGACATTGGCAACGATCTCTATGAGGCCATGCTGGATCGCCGCATGATCTACAGCTGTGCCTATTGGGATGGGGGCGCGCAAACTCTGGATGAAGCCCAAGAAGCTAAGCTTGACCTCATTGCCCGCAAGCTGGAACTCCAACCCGGCATGCGGGTGCTCGACATCGGCTGTGGCTGGGGCGGCACAGCCCAGTACCTGGCCGAACGCTACGGGGTGCAGGTTGTGGGGATTACTGTTTCCAAAGAGCAAGCCAAACTGGCCAGCGAACGCTGCCGCGGCCTGCCGGTCGAGATTCGGTTAGAAGACTATCGCCAGACCCAGGGAAAGTTTGATCGCATCCTTTCTGTCGGCATGTTTGAACATGTTGGCTACCGAAACTACCGAACGTTTATGCAGGTAGCCCGCCGCTTGTTGAACGACAATGGCTTGTTTCTTCTGCACACCATCGGCAGCAACGTGGCCTACCAGGGGCGGGATCCCTGGATTGAGCGCTACATTTTCCCCAACTCGATGCTGCCCTCGCCTCATCTGATTACTGCAGCCTTTGAGGGCTTATTTGTGCTGGAAGACTGGCACAATTTTGGGATCAATTACGTGGCCACCTTAAAAGCCTGGCACGCCAATTTCGAGCAGGCATGGCCAAAATTAGCCGACCGCTACGATGAGCGCTTTCGCCGCATGTGGCGGCTCTATCTCCTGATGAGTGCCGGTAGCTTCAAGGCCCGGGCCAGCCAACTTTGGCAACTGGTCCTCTCACCACGGGGAGTAAGTGGCGGCTATCGCTCGCTTCGGTAACGACAGTCCCAAAAGTTTGCAGGTGCCCCTGCGCCCTCGCTGAGTGGGGGTGTTATGATGAGTTTGATTATCATTCTCACTCTAGACAAGCTGAGGGATGCCCGCAGCTCTGCAGCAAATTGTCAATCGCTTCCAGAAGGCCAAGACCTCGCGGCAGAAGTATGAGCTTCTCCTAGCCTATGCCAAGCGCCTGCCACCCTTTCCCGAAGCGGAGAGGAAGGAGGAGAACCTAGTCAGAGGTTGCGCTTCGCGGGTGTGGCTGGCCACCGAGTTTAGGGAGGGCAAGGTCTACATCCAAGGGGATGCCGATGCTCAGTTGGTCAAGGGTTTGGTGGCCATTGTGGTGGAGGGGCTAAGTGGCCTAGCGCCGGAAGAGATTTTGGGGGTTTCCCCAGAGTTTGTGCGGGAGATGGGCCTCAATTTCAGCCTTAGCCCTTCCAGGAGCAACGGTCTGGTGAGCATGTTTTCGATGCTGCGGCAGAGGGCCTTGGCTTTTGGGAAGTCAGTTGCTTCCAGCTCTGCTGTCTCTGTTGTCTTGTGAGGTATTCAGGCTCATGACTGATCAAGCTAACTCTATCCGTTCGGCTCGACCGGTGCGATCGCTGGTCTCGCTGCTGGCCGCCCTCTCGGTCGGGATCCTGGGAAGCCTGCAGATGCGCCAAGAAGAGTCCCGGGCCCAGCAGGGATCCAGCCCCCCAAAGGTGGTGACCACGATTTTGCCGATAACGCAATTTACCCGTGCTGTGGCCGGGGATCGGGCAGAAGTCACGCCACTCCTTCCCCCTCAGATGGGGCCGCACGATTTTCAGGCTCGACCTGAGGAGGTTCGTTTGCTGGCTCAGGCGGATGTGTTGGTAATCAATGGGCTGGGAATGGAAACTTTCCTGGAGGGGTTGATCGCCAATGCCGCAAATCCCCAATTGCTGACCATCGACAGCAGCGAAGGGATCCCAACTTTGCGGGCTGAGGAGCCAGAGCATGGGCACTCCCACGGTCACGGCCATGGACACTCTCATGGACACAGTCACGGCCATTCTCACGGGCATGGCCATGGCCACTCTCATGGGCACAGCCACGGCGAGTTTAACCCCCACATTTGGCTGGATCCCAGGCGGGCTATTCAGCAGGTGGAAAACATCCGCGACGGCTTAATCGCTGCGGATCCGGCAGGGGCGGAGATCTACCGGGCCAATGCGGCTGCTTTTATCGAGAAGCTCAAGGCTTTGGATGAGGAGATTGCCGCTCGGCTAGCTCCCTTTGCCGGAAGAAGCTTTGTGGTCTTCCACGACTTTGCCCCCTATTTTGCCGAGCGCTACAACCTCAAAGCCGAGTTCTTGGTGGAGATCCCTGAAGCCAGCTCCTCCCCCGAAGATGTGCGACGGGTGATGGAGACGGTGCGGGAGTCGGGCCTGAAGACCATCTTGGTGGAACCTCAGGTGGGAGACAACAACCCCTTCCAGATCTTGGCCAGGGATTTGGGGGTGGAAGTGCGGGTTTTCGATCCCATCGAAACCGCTGGCCCTGAGGGGATCGAGCCGGAATATTACCTGACCATCCTGCGGCAAAACGTGGAGAACCTGGTCTCCGCCTTTGAGAAGGAGACGGCCTTCCTGCCCCTGCAATTGCCGCTGCTGGGCCAAGCTGCTCTCGAACACCTGCTGGCGAGGGGGCGGTGATCTCCTGCTCCGGCGAGGTTGTCCTGCGCGTGGAGGGGCTGACGGTCTATCGGGGATCCCAGTTGGCGGTGCAAAATGTGTCATTTGAGCTGAGGGCGGGATCCCATACGGCCATTGTCGGCCCCAATGGCGCTGGCAAAAGTACCTTGGTACAGGCGATTTTGGGGATCCTGCCGCGGCAGTGCGGCTCGGTTTGGATTCTGGGAGAGCCGGTGCGCCTGTCCGGCTATTTGCCCCCGTCAGTGCGGCAGCAGGTGGCTTACGTGCCCCAGCGTTTTCAGTTCAATCCTGGGATCCCCATGGTGGTGGAGGAGTTTGTGGCTTTGGGTTGGGGGGCGTTGCAACCCCGCTGGCCCTGGCAGCAGCGCTCTGCTCGGCAGCAGGCGGTGCAAGAGGCGCTGGAACGGGTCGGCGCATCCCACTTGTCCTCTAAGGCTTTGGGCCAGCTCAGCGGCGGGGAGCTGAAACGGGTGCTGTTGGCCTATTGCTTGGCTTGGCCGCGGCGGCTGCTTATCCTCGACGAGGCACCGGCAGGCTTAGATACGCTCAGCGAGGGGGAGTTTTACCGGCTCCTGGAAGAGCTGCGCCAATCCCTGGGCTGGGCTATTTTGCAGATCTCCCATGATTTGGAGATGGTGTCCCGCCATTGCGACCGCGTGCTGTGCCTCAACCAATCCCTCATCTGCCAGGGATCCCCCCAGGTGGCTTTGGCACCAGAAGTGCTGAGCCGGGTTTATGGGCCTGTTCGCGACAGCAGTGCGGAGCACTATTTTGCCCGCTACATCCACCGTCACTGAGGGGAAGGCGATGTTGGAGGGCTGGGTGCGGGTAGTGGAGCTGTTGCAGTTGCCCTTTATGCAGCGGGCCATGCTGGGTGGGATCCTCACCGGCATGACAGGTGGGCTGCTGGGCAGCTTTGTTATTCTGCGGCAACTGTCGTTTTTTAGCGATGCCCTGGGGCATTCGGCTCTGCTGGGGATTGTTTTGGGAGTGCTGCTGGGGCTGGATCCCACCGTGGTGCTGATGGTGTTTGGGGTGGGGTTTGCTTTGGGCGTCACCTTTGTCTTGGAGCGCACTCAACTGTCGGCGGATGCGGTGCTGAACATCATCTACTCTTCCTCTTTGGCTCTGGCCGTTATCGCCCTCAGCTTGCTGCCCGGCTATCGGGGCAACCTCAACCAGTTGCTGTTTGGGGAGATTTTGGGGATCAGCCCAGCGGCCCTGTGGACGAGCGGGATCCTCTTGCTCATCGGCTTGGCCTATGTGGGATTGACTTTGCCCTCCCAGATGTTGCTTACCTTGGATGAGCCGCTGGCGCGGGCACGAGGGGTTCAGGTGGGCTGGCAGCGGCTGGCCTTTGTGGTGTTGCTGGCTTTGGTGGTGGGCCTGGCGATTCGCTCGGTGGGGGTGTTGCTGGTGAGCGCTTTTGTGGTCATCCCGGCCTCGACAGCACGGATGTTGGGATCCCGGTTCACGACTTATGTGATGCTGGCCATAGGCATTGGGGGACTGAGCGCGGTGTTGGGGATGATCGCCTCGGCGGCCTTCAACCTGCCCTCCGGCCCCAGCATTGTCGCCACCCAGTTGCTGTTCTTCCTGCTGGCCATGGGATGGCGGGGAGCGCAAAAGATCCTGAGAACTTAGAACAGCTTGCGTTCGCTTTCGGGAAAGACTTGCCCGATCAAGGTGGGCTGCTCGTAGACGCGCTTGAGGGTGTTGAGATCCCGCTTGGTAATGTTGGGCACCCGCAACACCCGCCGATTGCCGGTAGCCGCCGCATGGTGTCCGCCATACATCAGATCCCGCAGGTTCGGGCTATGGCCCCACAGCCCCAGCCCATGCCCGATCTCGTGCCGGGCCACCGCCGTCACCTCGGCCAACCCCTGTCCCTCTGCAATGACGATGCGCACCCGCTGCTGCAAAGAGCCATCGGAGGCGAAGAAAAACTCCGGGCGGGCCGCCCCAGCCACCCCGCCGCCAATAGGAGGAACGCGGTAAATGCTCATCCCGTAGAAAGCCTCCTCCTCTTTGGCCACCACCTTGAGCGGGATGTAGGCCGACCACTCCTTCACCGCTTGCTCCACGGAGGCCTTCCACTGGGGGTGATCCCCTTGGATGTAGATAGGGACGGGATAGAAAGCCCACTGGGCATAGGCTCCGCCCGGCAGCAGCGGCTCGATTTCCTCAAAGTAGTCTCCCACCGCCTTGTCGTAGGCGTAGCGATCCAGGCCAGGGGGGAGTTTGAGCCGCATCGGCTGCGGCAGTTCTCCGGCTTGAGTTTGAGCCTGGGCTTGCAGGGCTTCAATGCCAAAAAAGTGGGGAACCAGCAGGGATCCCCTGCCCCCCACTGCCAAAGTGAGGAGCATCGCCCAGCCGAAGATGCAAAGCTGTAGAAGGCGTCGCCGCATCAAAGCCGCCCTTCCGCACTTGTTTCTCTACAAGGTTAGTGGCTCAGAAAGCAAGTGTCATTCACGTCAGCGGTGCGGAGCACTTTGGGGGCCAAGACGGGGACGGTGGTCTATAATCCTGCCAATCCTCCCATTGCGTTCGCGCCAGCGGTGCGGAGCGCTTTCGTCGCCATGATCGAGGCTGTTCCTGCTGCCGATTCTGCCTTGCTGACCGTACAAGGGCTGCGGGTTTTCTTGCCCAGCCGCACAGTTGGCGTCAGCAGGAGGGAGCCTTCGGGATCCCCGGTGGTGGATGGGCTGTCTTTCCAGATCGGGATCGGCCAGACCTTGGGCCTGGTGGGGGAGTCGGGATCCGGCAAAACCATGACCGCCCTGACGCTGATCGATCTTCTGCCCAGCTCGGCTCGGGTGGAGGGCAAAATCCTCTTCAAGGGCCCTGACGGAACGGTGGACTGGCTGCAGTTGGATCCCCGACAACGGCGGCGCTATCGCGGATCCCAAATTGCCATGATCTTCCAGGAGCCGAGCACCGCCCTCAACCCCCTCTACACCTGTGGCCAGCAGTTACAGGAAACCTTGAGGGCCAACACCTCCCTGAGCCCGGCGGAGATCCGCGCCCAAGCCATTCGCCTGTTTGAGGAGGTGCAGCTTTCTCCCCAGATGCTGGAGCGCTACCCTCATCAGCTCTCCGGCGGCCAAATCCAACGGGCGGCCATCGCCTGTGCCATCGCCTCCAATCCCCAACTGTTGATTGCCGATGAGCCGACCACCGCTCTAGATGTTACGGTGCAAGCGGAAATCCTGCGCCTGCTCTGGGAGCTGCAGCAGCACCGGCAGATGGCCATCCTCTTCATCACCCACGATCTCAATTTGGTGGCCGAACTGGCAGATCAGGTGGTGGTGATGCGCCGGGGCCAAGCTGTGGAACAGGGATCGGTGGAGCAGATCTTTCGGGATCCCCAGCATCCCTACACCCGCGGCTTGTTGGCCTGTCGCCCGGTGTTGGAGCGGCGGTTGCGGCGGTTGCCCACCGTCCAGGATTTTCTGGAAAAAGGGGGATCCCCAGAGGAGCAGTGGCAGCAGGTGGAGATCCCGGCTGCCGTTCGCGTAAGCGGGACGGAGTCCTTAGAGGAAGAACGGCTGCGCCGGCTGTACAGTCAGCCCCCCCTGCTGCAGGTGCGGGATCTGCGAACCCACTACGCCGTCCGTCGAGGGCCATTTGGCCGCCAGGTGGGCGAGATCCGAGCTGTGGATGGGATCAGCTTTGACCTCTACCCCGGAGAGACCTTGGGGCTGGTGGGAGAGTCCGGCTGCGGCAAAACCACCCTGGGGCGAACCCTGTTGCGCCTGGTCCGTGCCAGCTCTGGCCAGGTGATCTACGACGGCGAGGAGCTGCTCCGCTTGCCGCCCCAACGCTTACGTCGTCTCCGCCGCGAGATTCAGCTGATCTTTCAGGATCCGGCAGCCTCACTGGATCCGCGCATGAGTGTGGGAGCCAGCGTCATAGAGCCAATGGCCCTGCACGGGATTGGGAGAAATGCTGCTGAGCGACGAGCACGGGCCCAACGCCTGTTTGAACGGGTAGGGTTGGATCCGGAAGCGCTGGATCGCCTGCCCCACCAGTTTTCCGGAGGACAGCGGCAGCGGATCTGTATTGCCCGCGCCCTGGCCTCGGAGCCCCGCCTGATCGTCTGCGATGAGGCAGTGTCTTCCCTGGATGTCTCCGTGCAGGCCCAGGTGCTGAACTTGCTCAAGGATCTGCAGGAGGAACTGGGGTTGGCCTACCTGTTCATCTCCCACGACCTGAGCGTGGTCAAGTTCATGAGCGACCGCATCATGGTCATGAACCGAGGCCGCATCGAAGAGATTGGCCCTGCTTCCCAGATCTACCGGCAGCCGCAGCAAGACTACACCCGCCGCCTCATCGCCGCGTTCGCGCCAGCGGTGCGGAGCACTTCCCCCAAAGGGAGATCCGTTCGCGATAGCGGGCCGTAGGCCTTAAAAACGCACCCATTTGCCCCAAACGGGTTGAAAAGTTTCCCCTGCATCCGGCTCCGGGCTGGGCAACCCTGCGGGTTAACTTCGCAGTAAGATTTGCAATGAGGCTAAAATTAAGTAAACTTCCAGTCGTAAAGCTTCGGCTCTTTGTTAGCACATTTAACAAAACGTTTTATCCGCAGTTTGGGCTGCAACCGGCTATGGCTCGCATACTCATTATTGAGGACGACCCTTCGATTCTGGATATCCTGCGCATCAATCTGGAGTTGGCGGGCTACGAGGTTGTGAAGGCCACCGATGGGGTGCGCGGACAAGCACTGGCTCTGCAAGTTCTCCCCGATCTGATCATCCTCGACCTGATGCTGCCCCAGGTAGATGGCCTGACCGTTTGTCAGCGCTTGCGGCGGGAGGAGCGCACCAGCGAGATCCCGATTTTGATGCTCACCGCCCTCGGCCAAACCCAGGACAAGATCGAGGGCTTTAATGCCGGTGCCGACGACTACCTGACCAAGCCTTTTGAAGTGCAGGAGCTGCTGGTGCGGGTGCGGGCTCTGTTGCGGCGCTCAGACCGGATCCCACAGGCGGCCAAACACGGCGAGATCCTCACCTATGGCCCCCTCACGCTGGTGCCGGAACGCTTCGAGGCGCTGTGGTTCGGCAAAACCATCAAGCTCACCCACCTGGAGTTTGACCTGCTCCACTGCCTGATGCAGCGACACGGGCAGACTGTTTCTCCAAGCGAAATCCTGCAGGAGGTGTGGGGCTACGAGCCCGACGACGACATCGAGACCATCCGCGTCCACATCCGCCACCTGCGCACCAAGCTGGAGCCGGATCCGCGCCACCCCCAGTATATCAAGACCATCTACGGGGCGGGCTACTGTCTGGAATTGCCCAACATCGCCGATCCCGTCCCACCGCAGCCAGAGCTGGCGAAAGATTCCCACAAATAATGATTCTTTCATGATTCTTGAGGATGCTGCTCACGCAACTGCTAATCTAGGGGATGCCCTGCTGCAGATTGCGCTCTGAGATCTATGCCTGGTGCCATTCGGTATTTGATGTGCCCACCCGATCACTACGAGGTGGACTATGTGATCAACCCCTGGATGGTGGGGAATGTTCACCGCTCTTCGCGAGAACGGGCGCTGCAGCAGTGGCAGGCTCTCTATTCGCATCTCTCGCAGCGGGCGGAGGTGAAGCTAATCCAGCCGGTGCCGGGATGGCCGGATATGGTGTTTACGGCGAATGCTGGGCTCATCCTGGGATCCAAGGTGGTGCTGAGCCGTTTTTATCACCCAGAGCGGCAGGGGGAACAGCCCCATTTCAAGGCTTGGTTTGAGGAACAGGGCTACACCGTCTATGAGCTGCCGCCAGCCCTGGCTTTTGAGGGGGCGGGAGATGCTCTGTTGGATCGGGCAGGGCGCTGGCTGTGGGCGGGCTACGGCTTTCGCTCCATGTTGGAGTCTCACCCCTACTTGGCCAAGTGGCTGGGGATCGAGGTGTTGTCCTTGCGGCTGGTGGACGAGCGGTTCTACCACCTAGACACCTGCTTTTGCCCCCTCTCCGAAGGCTATTTGCTTTACTATCCACCGGCTTTTGATGCCTATTCCAACCGCCTGATCGAGATGCGGGTGCCCCCTGAAAAGCGGATCCCGGTTCAGGAGGCGGATGCCATTCACTTTGCCTGCAATGCCGTGGATGTGAACGGCACGATCTTGGTGAATCGGGTCAGCCCAGAGCTGGAAGCCACCCTACAGGATCGGGGATTTGCGGTGGTGCAGACGGAGCTGACGGAGTTCCTGAAAGCCGGTGGGGCGGCCAAGTGCCTGACGCTGCGCCTCGACGAGACGGTGGCTCCCCAAACCGATCCGGTGGCCACGGTGCTCAGCCGGACGGTGACCCTCCAGGGACACTTGGTGGACAGCGACCTGCTCACCAGAGCCGTCGATTGCATTGTGGACAATGGCGGCAGCTTCCAGATCCTCAAGTTTCAGCTTGGGGAAAAACGGCAGAGCACTTCCACGGTGGAACTGGCCGTTTCCGCTCCCACCGAAGAGACCCTGGATACCATTCTCAGCGCCTTGATCGAGCAGGGGGCCCGTCTCTCGGAAGAAACCCAGCAAGACGCCCGTCTGGAGCGGGTGGAGAAGGCAGGGGTAGCGCCCGACGATTTTTATGTCACCACCATCTATCCCACGCAGGTGCGGGTGGCCGGCCAGTGGATCCCGGTGCAGCGGCAGCGCATGGATGGGGTGATCGTGGTCAAGGGATCGGATCGCGATGGCGAGACGGAGTTTTCAGCCTACTGCACCCTGATTCGAGATTTGCAGGTGGGGGATGCCGTGGTGTGTGGGGTGGAAGGGATCCGCACCGTGCGCCAGGCCAGCAAAGAGCGCTCTTCCCAGGAGTTTACCTTTATGGGATCGGGGGTCTCCAGCGAGCGGCGGGTGGAGATCCTGGTGGAGCAGATTGCCTGGGAGCTGCGGCAAATCAAGGAGCGGGGCGGCAAAACGGTGGTGGTGGCAGGGCCGGTGGTCATCCACACAGGCGGCGGATCCCACTTGGCCACCCTCATCCGCGAAGGCTATGTGCAGGCGCTGTTGGGGGGCAATGCCATTGCCGTTCACGATTTGGAGCAGAATCTCTACGGCACCTCGCTGGGGGTGGATCTGTCGCGGGGCACCCCGGTCAAGGGCGGCCACAAGCATCACCTCAAAACCATCAACCTCATCCGCAAGTATGGCAGTATCCGAGCTGCGGTGGAAGCGGGCGTGATTAC
The DNA here is from genome assembly GCF_054059035.1 of Thermostichus sp. MS-CIW-36. NCBI lineage: Bacteria > Bacillati > Cyanobacteriota > Cyanophyceae > Thermostichales > Thermostichaceae > Thermostichus > Thermostichus sp. MS-CIW-36. Next base: position 2,049 of record NZ_JBSSBR010000048.1, on the reverse strand, counting down.
CGGCGGGGTGTTCTACGAGTGTATTCGCGCTCAGGTGCCCTTCTCCCTGGCGGGATCCATCCGTGACGATGGGCCGCTGCCAGATACGGAGATGGATTTGATCAAGGCCCAACAGGATTATGCGCGGCTGCTACAGGGGGCCGACATGGTGTTGATGCTCTCCAGCATGTTGCACTCCATTGGAGCCGGGAACATGACGCCTGCCGGGGTCAAGCTGATCTGCGTGGACATCAACCCGGCAGTGGTGACCAAGCTGGCCGATCGGGGATCCCTGGAGTCGGTGGGGATTGTGACCGATGTGGGCCTGTTCTTGAGTTTGTTGGTGCAGCAGTTGGCGCGTTTGGGGCAGGCGTATGAGCGCCCGCAACCTGCTCTTGCTGCCCGCTAGCCACCCCATCCATAAGCGCTGTTATCTTTTGGGATCCTTAAACTGGGATCCTCAAGCCTCAAAAGGGTATGCCTTTTATTAGCCTGTTGACGGATTTTGGCCTGCAGGATCCCTATGTGGGCATTATGAAAGGGGTGATTCATACCCTTTCCCCACAGGCTCAACTCATCGACCTCAGCCATGGGATCCCGCCTCAGGATGTGGCGGCGGCTCGCTTTGCCCTGATGACGGCCTACCCCTATCTGCCGTCGGGCACCATTCACCTGGCCGTTGTGGATCCAGGGGTGGGGAGTAGCCGCCGGGCGGTAGCCATCCAAACCGAGACGGGCTTTTTGGTTGGCCCTGACAATGGCCTGTTCAGCGGCGTTTTGGCCCAAACTCCGGCGCTGGCTGCTGTGGAACTCAACCGGCCCCGCTATTGGCGCACCCCCTCTCCCAGCCGCACCTTTCATGGGCGGGATATTTTTGCCCCGGTTGCCGCTCATCTGGCCAACGGGATCCCTTTGGCGGAGCTGGGGGATCCCCTAGACGTAGCAGAACTAACCCGCTGGGAGTGGCCGCCACCCCAGATGGAGACCAACGGCTGTCGCGGCCTGGTCCAGGCCATCGACCACTTCGGCAACGGCATCACCAACCTGCCCGGACAGTGGGTGGAAGGTCGAAGCTGGAGCGCCTGGATCAAAGGGATCCCCGTCCGCTCCGTGGCCACCTTTGCTGAGGGAGAAGTTGGGGAAGTGCTGGCCCTGGTGGGCAGCTCCGGCTGGGTGGAGATCGTGCAAAACCGAGGCAATGCCAGCCGGGCGATGGATTTTAAGGTGGGAGATGAGGTGCGCGTGCAGTGGAACGGCTAGATCCCCTCGCCTGAAAAGAGAGGGAGAGACTGGGGATCCTAGGCAGGTTGGCTTTCCACCGTCACGGCTTCCGTCGGAGTAGTGGGGTTTGAGGCGCCCACTTGGACTTTGATCACCCGCGCTGCGTCGGCTTTGGGCAGAGTGAGGGTGAGGATGCCGTCGCGATAGGTGGCCGAGACTTTCTCCGGCTGGATGCGGCGGGCCAGCTTGAGGATGCGTTGAAAAGGTTGGGGCTCCACTTCTTGGTAGCGCAATTCAGCACCTTCAGGGCCGTGAACCTGGATCTCGCCGCTGATGGAGAGCTGTTGAGCCGTGGCCTCGATGTGGAAGCGTTCCCGATTGGCACCGGGCACCCACAACTGGACGGTGTAGGCTTCGTCGCTCTCCCAAACCTGCAGAGGAGTGGGCAGGAAGGAGCGAGAGCGTCCCCGGTTGGGCTCCGCTTGCAGAGCTTGTACCTCGAAAAGCGGGCTGAAGTAAAGAGTTGCCATAGTGTCTCCTAGGGTAAATAGGCTAAGTCATCAATGGAGTTGAGGGAAGCGAAGAGATCTCGGCAAAGAAGGCTTGGCCTGCACTTGGGATTTGAATTCACAAAATCCTGCTCTGATCATCCAAGAAAGCCATCCCAGCGAGGGAGGGCAAACCGATCTGCGATAGGCAGGATCCCCTCACCTCATGGGGAAGAGGGATGAAAACAAACAGGGCAATCCAATGGTTCACCAAATTTTCGGGCTGGAGGCCCGCACCATAGCCGCAGGCTTGGTGTCGGGAGGAAAGCCCTCCTCCATATAGGTTTGCTGGTCAAAAGTC
>NZ_JBSSBR010000047.1:0-16748 GCF_054059035.1 Thermostichus sp. MS-CIW-36 | reverse complement strand
GTCAGGACTTGGGTCATGGTTCTATCATAACTTCCGCATTCCTCCCGACACTGACCCTACGGGTACAGTGCGGGGCTCCTGCGATTTCTAGCTGAAGTTCCAGAAGGCCACGCAGGATCAGGACAAAGGCTCCTAGGGATTTTGTTTCACTTTTTCCATCTTCCCATTCGGCAACAATCTCTTCATCAAGTGGTGAAGTCTTGCCAAAAGTAAGCCAGGATCAGCGTAGGGCTCCACAGGCATCTTTTCCCTCACCCTTAACCTCTCTTCCAATGAAAGAAATGGGGTCACGCCATCCTCGCAATAGGCAGCCATTGTCTTCGGCCCTGCCGACAAGGAGAAAAAGCAGGCGGGGATCCATAAGCCCATAAAGCAAACAGCTGCGGTGTTATCCACAGCTTGAGCAGAGTCCAGATCTGAGCAGCTCATCGTTTCTGGAGGTTGTGTATCGGTGATCAACCCATTCTCATCCTTCCGGTGGAGACATTCTTCTCGCTCTCCAGCTGGGATCCCAGAAGTTGAACCTCAGCCCCCAGACGCTTCCGATCCTTTTGCTTCCCAACGGGAGCAGATGGTCAAGAAACAGCTCATCAAACGAGGGATCCGAGATCCACGGGTACTGGAAGCCATGGGAAAAGTGCCGCGTCACCTTTTTGTCCCCTCTGATCTGCGGGATCGGGCCTACAGGGATTGCCCTCTGCCCATCGGCTATGGCCAGACCATTTCTCAGCCCTATATTGTTGCTTTTATGACAGAAGCTGCTCGCCTCACGCCTGAATCGGTGGTGTTGGAAATCGGCACCGGCTCCGGCTATCAGGCGGCTGTTTTGGCAGAGCTGGCCCGGCAAGTGTATAGCCTGGAGCGTCTGTCCCCATTGGCTGCTCAAGCTCAACAAACCCTCGCTGCCCTGGGCTATCGCAACGTGGAAGTGCGTCAGGGGGATGGCTACCAAGGTTGGCCAGAGCATGCTCCCTACGATGCCATTCTGGTGACGGCAGCGCCCCCAACTGTGCCCATGGTGCTGCTGGATCAACTGGCGGTGGGGGGCACCTTGGTGGTGCCGGTGGGAGAAAGCCCTTCGGACTCCGGTGCCCAGGGATCCCAGTCCTTGCTGATCCTCTGCAAAACAGCCCAAGGATGGGTTCAAAAAGGGGCTTTTCCGGTGCAGTTTGTGCCCATGGTCTAGGGTTTTGCCCCCTCTATTTCTGCCAAAAGATGGGCGCGAATTTGCAAAGCCAATTGGGGACGGTCGGTGATCAACCCTTGAACAACGGGATTTTGTCCTACTGAGCCGGCAAATGGCTGCAAGCACAACTTCATCACTTCAGGATCGTTCACCGTCCAAACGTACAGAGGGATCCCGGCCTGTTCAGCTTCAGCCAAGAACTGCAAGTTCACCCAACTGTAGTGGGGGGCCAGAAAATCCGCTCCCAACTCCCGGCAACGGGTAAGTAAAGATCCCTTGGCTTGCTCCTCAGCCTTTGCCTCGATCAACAGGCCAACCTTGGGTTGCGGGGACAAAAGCGTTTTAACCCGCTTCACCACCTGAGGCAAAAAAGAGGTGATCACAAATTCTTCGGGGGTCAAAATATCGCTAACGAGGGCAAGGACTTGTTCCTCATAGCCTGCTTCTTTGAGTTCGATATCGAGGGTGATTTTGCCCTTGATATGTGACAGGGTCTCTTCAAGAGTGGGAATCGTGGGTTTGCGGGCCCGAATCTCGGCCCAAGTTAATGCGGCCAAAGGCTGTCCATCCAAATCGGCATCGTGAACAACCAGTGGGATCCCATCTCGGCTGCGGCGCACATCCAGCTCAATTTGCTCGGCCCCCACTTCAACAGCAGCAGCAAAAGCGGCCAGGGTATTTTCCTCGGCGTGGGTGTGCTCCCCACGGTGGGCGACAATCTGGGTGTAGGGGAGCATGTCAGCACCTCTGAAGCGGGGTTGAGTGCCAGGTTGCGCAGCTCTATTATGATTGGCTCTCGGTGGTTCAGAAAGGGATCCCAGCAGGCGACACTCCCCCAGCGGAAGCGATAAGCTAGGAGAGTCAATTAGGTCTCTGAAGCTATGGACGCCGCCGAAATTGCCGCCTTGAAAGAGCGCATCAAGCTAATCCGCGAACGCCGGCCAGCGGTAGCCAAGCTGTTGGAAAAGCCAGACTTGGGCAGCTTGCGCGTGGATGTCAACCAAGCGCTGGAGGAGATCGACGAGTTGCTCCACGAGTTCGAGCAGACTTTTGGCCCGGAAAGCTAGAGGGCTAGCTACCGACAAGCCGTTGCAACTGGGCCAGAACCTCAGCACTGTGGCGGCTGGGGTTCACGATTGGGTCGATTTCTCGCAAAATCCCCTCCGGGTCGATCAAGAACGTATTGCGCAGGGCAACATCGCCCATCCAGGATCCGTAAGCTCGACTGACCGTGCCGTCGGGATCCGACAGCAAAGGAAACTGTAGCCCCTCTGCCGAGCAAAAGCGCCTGTGAGAGTCCACCGAGTCAGCGCTCACGCCCACAACCTGTGCCCCCATGGCCCGGAACTTGGGCAAATCTTGCTGAAAGCGGCGGGCCTCAATCGTACAGCCGGAAGTGAAGTCGCGGGGGTAAAAATACAACACCACCCACTCCCCCCGAAAATCCGCCAGCCGCCGTATTTGCCCGGATTGATCTGGCAATGCGAACTCCGGCGCAGGAGAACCTATCGGCGGGAGAGGGGTAGTCCCCCACTGGGCCCAGGCAGGCTGAGTCATCCCAAAGCCCACAAGCAGGCCCACAACCAATCCCATGAGGTTTAACCAGCGCCAAACTCTGCCCACTTCCTTCACTGCCACTCTAGGACCTCTCTAAAACCCGATTTCTAGTTTACATAACTTTATAAAAGCTGAGTCCAGGACCTCGTCTCACCACCATGAAGCAAGCCGGCGGGGTGGGAATCTGCCAGCTCAATGTTGCCGATGGGCCGATTCAAGGTAACCACTTGCAGAGCAAAAGCTGCGGAGGGATCCCCAACCATCGCCAGAGTTGAGAGGTGCGTTCGATGGGGGTATAGCGCAGTTGAGCGTACAGTTGCCGCGCGGGGAGATTGTCTTCCAATACGTGCAGATGCAAACAGCGGTAGCCCCACCCTTTCGCCACCCCTTCAGCACTGAGCAAAAGCAGACGAGCAATTCCTCGCCGCCGCCAGCCGGGCAGCACCGCCAAGTTGGAGAGGTAGGGATACTTCCCGTGGGCTGTGACCCGCAAAGAGATCTCGGCAGTGCCCACCACTTCGGATCCCACCGCAGCTGCCAGACAGCAGTAGTGGGGATCCCTTGCGGCCAGCCTGAGGCGCAACTCTTCGCGAATGCCCAGCTTGCGAATTGGGTAGATCCAGCGTTGCAGACCTGAGGGGGGATGAAAAACCTGGGCTAGAACTTCGGCCAAGGGATCCAGATCATTCGATGTAGCTGGGTAAACTACGGGGGAAGGCAACACAGGTTGAGATAGGGCAACCGCAAGCATTCTCCTTATTTTCCCAAACAACTTGCAAACAACAAAACAATAAGTGGTGACCCCCACGGGGAGCCACCACTGAACCGGTAGAACTTGGCCACAGGGAGGAAAACCACCCCTGCCGACGCGGACTAACCGCATCCAAGACTTAACTAAGACTTATTCAGTTGTCTTAACTTGTAGCTTTCCAATTTCTAGTTTCCAATTTCTAGGCCAGCGCCAGTGGCCGCTCCGACACCAGAATCCGACTCTGAGGTTTACGATGAGATCTCCAGATCGCTAAAACGGCAGGCTGAGCCGTTGATGCGATAGATATCATCCGTGATGGGCTGGTAACCCACTTCCACCAGATCGGACTTGGCAGGAGCAAATATGCGGATAATTGCTCTAGCAATCTTTGAGAGAAAGGTAAACATAGCAACCTCCTGAAAGTGAGAGTGAAACTATGAACTGAGAGAACCTCGAATTGCTAAAGCCCGCAGTCCTTGTCCCACTGAGCGCTGGTTCCAAGTTGCCAGAGCTTGCAGGTTGAGAGCACCTGAACCTGATCACCGATTTTCCCACCCTGACTCGCTCATGAATGGAGACTCAAAATAGCCGGCTGAGCTTGTTGATCTGGCAAAACCACTTTTATTTGAGGATTATTTGAGGAACACCTAGAGCGCTCTCTCACTTTCCCAGTGGCTTGTGCAGCAAGCCCAACTGCTATCTGCCTAACTCCCTTGTTCTGCTTTGAGGAAAACCTGTCGTAGGTAACAGGTGCTCTGCTGAGCGAGACAACCACTTCTCAGGAGAGTCTGCCGAAGCAACGGATCGGAAGCTTGGATCAAAGCGTTGACCGACAGAGAATTTTGGACTTGAATTTTGGATTTGATTCAATCGAGAAGCGGTGCCTCGCATTTGAGATGGGGATGAGATATTATCCTCCTCGCCTGAATCACTACATTCATAATCTAACCTATAGCCGATCTCTCCACCAAGGGCGGCAACCATTCTTAACAGGCTGGATCATTCCTTTAACTTGGTCTTTTCATCTCTTTTTGGTTCAGGTCAATGAGGGATCCCAGCATTCTGGATTCGGATTCCTCAGCCTCTTTCCGTCACAGGACACCTGATTTTTTGGGGAAACAAGCTGGCTCGGCGCGAGCCTTAAGCTCAATGGAAACACACGCAAAAAAATACCGACCAACCCCTGCTTCGGGCTTAATCGCTGGAAGGAACTCATTCCCTATCCTAGAAAACTCATTCCAGCTGTAGCTCGTTTTCCAGGTTAAGAGAATCTTGATTTCGGGGCCGAGAACGCAGGATCAGCAGGGAAAAGTAGGGGGGCTGGTAGTCGGCCAGTCCTTCCAGGGTGGGGAAGAGGGTTTGCTGGGGCCAGCCGGCCCAGACCACCAAGCTGGCTTGTTGCAGCCAACCTCTTTCGGCCAGCCACTGCCAAACCTGAGGGTAGACAGAGGCCACTTTCATGAGGACGACTACCTCAGCCCAGGCACAAGCCTGCTCCAGTTCCGAGAGGGCAAACAGAGCCGGTAAAATCGCCAATTTCTCGGAGCCGAGCACCAAGGGGGATCCCAGGGCAGCAGCAGCGGCTAAGGGAGAGCACACCCCCGGTATGGCCTGGATGGGCAAGGCGGGGATCCGCTGCCGCAGGGCTTGGGCCACGTAGGCGAAGGTGCTGTAGAGGCCCACGTCTCCCTCACAGATAAAGGCAACATCTTCTCCCCTTTCTAGGAGTGGGGCCAGTTGCTGGGCAGCCGCTTGCCAGGCAGCTTGCAGGACTTCCGACCGGGTGACAAACGGCAGATGAAGAGGCAGCAGGGTTTGTTCCGGTCGCAGCCAAGGGCGCACAATTTGGTAGGCCAAGCCCGGCTGGCCGGCAGCATTTTGGGGACAGGCCACCCAGTTGACCGTGCTGAGGATGCGGGCTGCTTTGACCGTGATCCAGTCGGGATCCCCTGCTCCAGCACTGATCCCCCAAAAGGTTCCCAGACCCATACTGTGTATCAGGCGGTCTCTGTACTGCCCGTACTTCCTTCCTTCAGGCGATCCAAGGCTTCCTGCAAGGAGTTGCGCAAAGATAGGAACTTCTCCAGGCGCACCAGTTTCACCGTTTGGGTAATGCGGGGGTTGCTCACCACCTGAAAGATACCTGCGCGGCCCTGCACCAGCTTGGCCAATTGCACCAGGGCGCCGACGCCAGAGCTGTCGATGAAGTCGATCCCTGTCAAATCCAGGATCAGGTTAGGGGATCCCTCTTCCAGGTATTTGGTGACCACCTTAACAAAGACCGGCTCGGAAAAGGCATCCAGAAGGCCAGTCAGGTGAAAGACCTGGCAGTTTTCCAGCGCCTCGCGGCTGCCGCGCAAGCTGACCGTCAGAGATAGGGGTTCCGGAATGGCTCTTCTCCTTTCAACCATCTCGACAGAAGGGAACACCTGAGAGAGGCCCCAGGGTGGGTTCAATCTCGGGTGTGGAGATAGCTTAGCATCCCCGTTCTCCGCGGGAGACGGTATTTTTCCGCGGGGTCTTCGGGGGAATTACGCCTGGGAGCAGGGATCTCTTCTTTCTGTTCCCTCGTGGCAAGCCAGGAGTCCTTGGGTAGGATGGGGGCAACTGTGCCGGCAAGGTCGGCCCGCAGTGCACGAATGGCTTTTGGGAGCCTGTCAGGTTTTTAAGGGGTAGGCGGTTGGGAGAGGATCACCAAGATCCAAAGATGCAGCAGCAACGATTCAACCTTTCCCCCATCACTCTAGCTGGGGTGGGTTTGGGCTTGACGGCTGCCGCCTTTGGTGCCGCCTGGGGAACAGGGATCTACCTTCAAGATCACGTGCTGCCGCAGGTGGAAGCAACCCTCTCGCAAGCGATGCGCCGGCGCGTGGAGTTGGGGGAGGTGAGGTTTCTGTCCCCTTGGCAGGTGAGCTTGGGAGAAAGCCGCATTGAGCATTTGGCCACCATCGGCTCCATCGACCTCAGCCCCGATTTCTGGACTTGGCTGCAGACGGGTCAGTGGGTGCTGAATGTTACCCTAAACCAGCCGCAACTGCTGCTGATGGAAACGCTGGATCGCGGCTGGGCGGATGTGCAGTTTCAACTGCCGGAAGGGGAGGGATCCCTGCCTTTCCAGGGGCTGAATATTCGCTTGCGCCAGGGATCCCTGACGGCCATCCCTTTGGTGGGGGAGCGACGCCAGTTTGATCGGCTGCAGGGCCAGGTGCAGGTGTGGCTGACTCACAATGCCCCGCCAGGAGAGGAGGATCTTTTCGGGGGGCGGGCCAGTTTCCAGGCGACGGCACGGTTGCTCCCTCGGGAGGGGGAGGGGGGGTACCCCCTGCAGCTCAGGGGGGTGGCGGATTTTGCCCAGGCTTCCGGTTCGGTGACGCTTTCTGCGGCTCGTCTGCCTTTGGATCTCTTGCCCAGTGTGGTGCCGGCGGCCCCTTTTGCAGAGGTGCAGGGGGAAACTGGCTTGGATCTCCAGGTGCTCTGGCGGCGGGATCAACCGCTGGAGTTGACGGGGCAGGCCCAGGTTCAACAGGCTCGGCTGGATCTGGAGAGGTTGCCCCATCCTTTTGAAGAGGTGAAGGGCTCCGTTCGCTTTACCTTGCAGGGGTTGGAGCTGGAGGGGGTGAGCGGTCGCTTTGGTCAGCTTTCCTTTGCCGAGCTAAAAGGCCCGGTGGTCTGGGAGCAAGGACAGGGGTTTGGTTTGCAGGCGGAACTGGTGCCGGCCAGTCTTCAACAGATCCAAGAGACGTTTGACGTGACTGGCCTGCCGGTGGCGGTGGAGGGGGTGGTAGGGGGATCCGTAACGGTCACCGGCCCCTTGGATCGGCCACAGATTCGGGGACAGTTGCGGGGGCTTTCGCCGGGGCGGGTGGATCGCCTGCCGGTGTCGGAGTATGCCTTTGGCTTCCACTTTGCGGATCAAACCTTGACTTTTGAGGCAATCGACCTAAGGGCGGCGGGGGGTCGCATTCAGGGATCCGGCCAATTGCAATGGGCTGCTGGCTTGGCGGGCCAGTTCCAACTGCAGGTGACGGGGATGGATGCGGAGCAGGTGCTGGCTTTCTACGGGGGAGACTTGCCGCGCCGGGGCGCTCTTCCTTGGGTGGGGCCGGTTTCCGCTCAAGTGCAGGTGGCGCTGACGGGATCCCAACCGCGGGCGGAGGCCAGCTGGGAAAGTCTTGGGGGAGAGATTGCCGGAAGAGGGCAGCTGCAGGTTTTGCCGGAGGGTCGGGACTGGGTGGTGCAGGTGCCGCAGGCGGTGCTGGACGTGGGCGGAGGCCGGGTGGCGGTGGCGGGGCGGTGGGCAGGGGGACAGCTCCAGACGCAGTTGGCTCCTCAGGAGGTGCCGCTGGCCTTTTTCAACCCCCAATGGCCGGGATCCCTCTCTGGCGAGCTGACGGCGCAGCTGGACAGGGCGGCGGCAGCAGAAGTGGGCTTCCTGGGAGCGTTGCGGGCGCAAGGGTCGCTGGCTTTGTTGCAGCCTTTGGGAGCGAGGGGACGGCAGTGGGTTGAGGGCATCCGCGGCCAGGTGACTTGGGAGGGATCCGGACTGCATATCCAGGAGGCGGAGGTGTTGGCAGGTGGCACTCGCCTGGCCAGGGTCGAAGGGCAGATCCCCTTGGATCCCCAGACGCTGCAGGTGGGATCCCTGGATTTGGCCTTGGCTGTGGATGGGGTTTCCTTGGCAGAAGTGCCCGGCCTGCCACCCTTGGTGGAGGGGGTGCTGCAAGGTTCGGGGCAGATTCGGGGATCCCTGGACAACCTAGAGGTGGAGGGAGAGGCTCGGCTCCAGGGCCTCAGCATAGCAGGAGTTGAATTTGAAGACTTGGCCGGATCCTTCCAGGGGTCTGCTCGAGGGGTAGAGGTGGATCTCCAGGGACAGCAGGACAGGCTGGCGTTGCAGTTGGATCCCCAGTTTCAGCCTTTGCAGTTTCAGGTGCAGCGGGGCGAGGCGGAAATTCGCGGCCAACGCCGGCAAGAGGAGCTCCAGGTGGCAGTGAACCAGTTGCCTCTGGCTTTGCTGGGGGGGGTGGCTGCCGGGCCGTGGGCCAGCCTACAGGGGAACCTCGATGGGGAGGTGGCAGTTGACCTGGCGAGTGGTGCTGCCCAAGGACGGGCTGCGGTGGCGGATCTGCAGTGGGGAGGGATGAAAGTGCAGGGCTTCTCGGTGGATTTTGACTACCAGACTGCGGGCGACTCCGGCTCTCCCCGGCTGACCATTGCTCAAGCCCAACTGGATTTGTTCGAGAGCACCTATACGGCTAGGGGCACCCTGGAGCTGCCTGCAACTCTTCTGCAAGCCGGTTTGGATCCCACCTTGGCGGCTCTCGCTCCCCAAATTGACCTAGAGATCAGCACCCATCAAGGTCGGCTAGAAGATATCATCTCCGCCTTCAAGTGGCGGCAGTGGCGCGACCTCACCACCCGGGGTTTCCAATTGCCCCCCTTGGGCCCTGCCTCGGTGTTGGAGACCGATCCGGTTGGTTTGCCCAACCATCCTCTCCTGGAGCAGCTGGAGTACTATGCCCAGATCTTGGCCGCCCACCTGGAGACTCTGGCCAGCCGCATGGATCCGCTGTTCGCGTCAGCGGTGCGGAGCACTTTCCCGCCGCCCACAAGTCTGCGAGGGGAATTCCAAGCCAGCGTTAGCCTGGTCGGCAGCCTCAACCGGCCTAGCGTCAGCTTTTACCTTGAGGGCCAGAATTGGCAGGCAGAGGAGTTTGGCATCGAAAGCCTTACTGCCAGGGGCAGCCTGGCTGGAGATGCAGTGGTGTTGGAGCCGCTGCTGTTGCGCAGTGGAGAGCGGCAAGCCCTGTTCTCCGGCAGGCTGGGGCTGGAGGAGCAGTCGGGATCCCTGCAAATTCAAGGATTTCCTCTGGCTTTGCTGGATCGCTTCCTGCCAGAGGAGCTGGAGCTGCAGGGGGATCTCAACCTGGACGTGGAGCTGGCCGGCAACCTGCGGGATCCCCATGCCCGCGGATCCCTGACGGTGGTCAACGCCCAGATTAACCAAGTGCCCCTGCGGGAGGTGGCGGGACAATTCGACTACCAACAAGGACAACTGCGCTTGAAGAGCACTCTTCTCGCCAACGGCGACGAGCCAATCCGCATTGCCGGCTTGGTGCCCTACACCTTGCCCTTCGCCGATCGCGACAGCGGGACGGAGTCCTTAGTTCAAGCCAAAGAGGATCAGATCGACCTGAGCTTACAGGCTGAGAACGGCGGCCTGCGCTTGATCAATCTCCTCACCGACCAAGTGCGCTGGGAAGGCGGCCAAAGCCAACTGGAGCTGACCATCCGCGGCACCTTACGAGAGCCCAGCCTACAGGGGAACTTGAGCGTCAACTCCGGGATCCTCAAGCTGGCAGCCCTACCGGAACCCATCACCGACCTGACAGGCCAGATTGCTTTTAACCTCAATCAACTGCAAGTCCAGGAGCTGCGCGGACAGTTGGGGGAGGGATCCCTGGTGGCCAGAGGCGTTTTGCCCATCAACTCTCGCGGAGCTTTGCAAGAAGGAGAAGCTCTGCAGCCGCTGAGCCTGCAGCTCCAAGGGATCCGCCTGAACTTGCCCAATCTCTACACGGGCCGCCTGGAAGGAGAAGTGGTGGTGGGGGGGCTGCTCCTGCGACCGTTGATTGAAGGTCGTTTAGAGGTTTCCGAGGGGATTGTGGATGTAAGCCCTCGCCCTGAGCCACCCACCGCAACAGAGGCGGCTGAGGACTCTGCACCGCCGACGTTCGCGACAGCCCTACCCTTTTGGCAGCCGCGGTTGAATGGGCTGGAGCTGGCCTTGGGATCCCGGATCCGGGTGCAGCGGCCTAACTTGTTTGAATTCAATGCTTCCGGCACCTTGCGCCTTTTCGGCACCCCCCAAGATCCGCGCCCGGCAGGCACCATCACTCTGGAGCGAGGCCGGGTCAGCCTGCCCATCGCCAACTTTCGCTTGGATCGCTCCCGCCCCAACACCGCCACCTTCGACTTGGACAACCCCTTTGATCCCTTCTTAAACCTGCGCTTGATGACCCAAGCCTTCGAGGTGTACCGCTTCCCCCAAGATCTTTCCCCCTTCGACACCAACCGCAACCTGCCGGGATCCCAGCAGAGCATCGATATTTTTGCCACGGTCAACGGGCGGGCCAGCCAACTTGCCGAGGCGGATCCCCGCAATGGAGTTCTGTCCCTTTCCAGCAGCCCCAGCCGCTCCCCGGAAGAGATCGTCGCCCTGTTGGGGGGAACGGCTTTGGCCCAACTCAATCCAGAGGCAGGGGTGGCCGGGCTGGCGGGAACGGCCCTGCTCAGCGAGCTGCAGGAAGCTCTGCGGGATACCCTTGGCCTGGATGAAATTCGCCTCAGCCCCATCCCCCAGATCGATACCCGCGCTCCCAACCGTTCTTCAGTGGGGCTGGCCTTGGAGGTGGCCCGAGATCTGGGGCCGGCCACTTCCCTCTCGCTGCAGCGGAACTTGACGGATCCCTTCCAGCCCACCCGCTACAGCGCCCGCTACCGCTTCAACGAGCAAACCCTCACCCGCGCCAGTACCGATTTTGAGGGCAACAATGTCATTTCCATCGAGTTTGAGACCCGCTTCTAGCAGGATCCGCTCCGGCCAGATTGAAAATGGTTTTACCAGCGTCGCAGAGCGATAGAGCATCTGTATCCCAAAGGATCTGGCCATCAGGAGCTATCCTCCCCAACACCGGCATTCCCACTTGGGCTGCCAGGCGTGGGATCAAAGTTGCATCCAGCTTTTCCAAGGCTTGGGGATCCCCAGTTTCGGGCAGGGATCCAACCAGCACCCATCCCAAACCACGGGCCCTGGCTTGGCGTAACAGGGCGGCAAAAGCAGCACCTTGGCTCAGGGCGGCCTCCCGTTGCAACGTCAACAGCAAGCTCAACCCCCACGCATGGGCTAGATCGGCCCAGGTTTGGCCTGGCCCTATGGGATCGGCAACGCTGCCCGGCAAAACCAGTAGGGGATCTTTTTCTCCTGCCCACTCGGAGATTTGTTGCCAGAGGGCCTTTAGCTGAGCTTCCGAAGGGGTGGGATCCACACTGAGCCGGCCCCAAGGGCGTTGAACCACCTGCTGCCAAGCGTCGGCCACTGCCGTAGCTCCCGGGATCCCTGGCCAGGTGTCGGCCACCATCACCTTCATGGCTCTGCCTCCCACAGGGCGAGAAACTCCGGCTGGATCTCGAAGCCAAACACCAAAGCCATATCCCGCAGCATAGAGGCGGATCCCAGGTTCTGCTGCTTGAACCACCGCATCAACACAAAGATCTTCTGGTAGACGAAGATCTCCAACGCTTCTGGGTTGTAAACAATGCCCTCCCGAGGGTTGAATTGGTGGGGCACCATCATAGCCGCGTAACGGGCCAGTTCTCCTTGACGCCAATTGAGGAAGTAGGGCATCCAGGGGTAGACCGTATCCCACCGAATAAACCACAGGCGCACCTCCGGGATCTCGGACAGCTCCCGTGGATCCTCAGGGCTGCGCGGCCAATCGATGGCGCATTGCACCTGCTGGGCAGCACGCACGGGATCCGCCATCAGGGTTTTCACCAGCTCATGGCCGGGGGTGAGATCCAGAGTTTGAATGGCCTTGGCGGGAAGGTAGAAGGTAATCGGCACAGCGACACGGCTATCTGGCTTGCAAATGCAGCTTATCTCAGCTCTGTTCCATCTTGCCTGCCACCGGGATCCCCAGGCGGGTGAGATCGAGGGCAAAACCTGCCGTTACCAAAAACACTTGGTCGGCCAGAGGAGCCAGCCTTTGGGTGAGTTCTCCCATCCGATCCCGAAAGCGCCGCCCCATAGGATAGGCGGGCACCACCCCCCAGCCCACTTCTTCAGACACCAGGAGGATCTCCCCTCTATGGCTTTGCAAGGTTGCCAGGAAGGATTGCACCAAGGGATCCCATTCTGAAGAGGGACAGTCTAGGCCCTGCGCCACCCATCCCCCCAGCGAATCCACCAGCGCACAACAGGGCTGGGGCAACTTTTGCAGTTCTGCCCCCAAGTCCCTCCCGGTTTCCCAAGTCTGCCAACTGGAAGGCCGCCGTTGCCGGTGCTGTTGAACGCGCTCTGCCCATTCTGGATCCGTCTTGGGATCGGGTTTCGGCCCGGTAGCCAGGTAGATAACCGGCAAGCCCGAAGCCGCAGCCAAACCCTCTGCCAGCCGGCTTTTGCCAGAGCGCACAGGGCCACAGATCAGCACAATCGCCATTGGGTAGAATGGAAATCCACTGACGCTTGAGATTAACCTAACAACAGCGCACTTGAACTTCAGGCTCAAAAGCTCGACCATGACAGATCCCAAGCCAATATCTCCGCCTGAACAAAAGGCTGCTTCGGCCTCTTTTCGATCTGCTCAACCGCTCTGGCTCAGCCTAGCGCTGGGGATCACCACTGCTCCCGTTTTGTTGGCATTGGTGCTGGCGGATCGAGCCGAGAAATGGCTGGGATCCCTAAGCTGGGAAGATCCGGGTTGGTGGCTGGGGGAGCGGCTGCCCAACTTAGACAGCACCCCGCTACAGGCCCATGAGCGACAGCGCAAAAACTCTGCCCCAGTCGAGAACCCCTAGCTTCTCCGTCACTTTCGTATGATCGGGTAAGCGAACCAGCAGCAGGAGTTAACAGCCTTTGCGCAGACCGGCCAGACTATCTCAGGAGTTCACCTCCACATTCTCGGGGGTGCTGTTTTGGACGAGCGCATTTCTCTTCACAACGGTGTTGAGCGCTTGCTTGGGCTACCTATTTGGCCAGCGAGCCCTATCCGGGGTTTCTTCTCCTGTCACCGGCTCCGGTCAGGCTTCTCGCTCCCGCGAAGTTCGGGATCCCCGCACTGTGCCCTTGCTGAACGAGGCTGAGGTGATTGCAGCAGTCCAAGCCAGCCTTCGCCCGCCCCCGACTCCCACCCCCCTCTTTACCCCAACACCCGCTCCGGTCGCAACTCCCACCCCTACCCTCACTCCCAGAGTGTCTCCTGAATTGGCGGCAGCCCCATCGCCAACTCCTCGCCCCGCCACCCCATCTCCTCCACCTTCTCGTTCCCGTCAGCAGGACGGAGTCCTTACCTCAGCCCCGCTGGCCCCCACACCACCTCCGCCCCCGCCACAAATTGCCGCCAGTGGACAGGTCTCTATGCAGGTGCTCTCGGTTCGTCGAGAGGGAAGCCAAGTGGTCTTGAATGTGGCCATGCAGAACAACTCGGCAGAGACGGTGCGCTTTCTCTATAGCTTCCTGAACATTACTGACGACAATGGACGGTCAATCAACGCGCTCACCCAGGGTTTGCCGGGGGAGCTGCCCCCCAATAGCCAAGTCTTCCAGGGAACCATCCGCATCCCAGCCTCGAGCCTAGCCGGATCCCGATCCCTGTCCCTGAGTTTGGCTGATTACCCCAGCCGCCGCCACCGAGTGGGAGCCAGTGGGATCCCGGTGCCGCCGTAGTGGCTTCAGGTCGGGGATCCAAAGGTCTGTAGGATACGCGGAAACAGGAGGTGGAGTTGAGAAGAGGTGCCTAGCCCAACCTTTGAACAGCCTGAGGAAATCCGAGCGCTTTTTGACCGCATTGCTCCCCACTATGACTCCCTCAACCAAACCTTGAGCCTGGGCCTCCATCAGGTTTGGAAGCGTATGGCCGTGCGTTGGTCGGGCGCCAGCTCAGGAGGATATGTGCTGGATCTGTGCTGCGGAACCGGCGATCTGGCTCTGCAGTTGGCCCGCCGAGTAGGACGAAGGGGACATGTGGTGGGCCTGGATTTCTCTCCCGCCATGCTGGACGTTGCCCGGCGTCGCTCCCGGCTGTTCCCCGGCTACTCGCTGGAGTGGGTTCTGGGAGATGCCCTGGCCTTACCTTTTCCCGACAATAGCTTCGATGCCGTTACCATGGGCTACGGCCTGCGCAACGTAACCGATATTCCCCAAGCCTTACGAGAGATTGGGCGAGTACTGAAGCCAGGGTGTCGTGCCGCCATTTTGGATTTTCACCGCCCCACAGGGATCCCTCTTTTCGAGCAATTTCAGCGCTGGTACTTGAACACCCAGGTGGTTGCCCAGGCCAAAACTTTGGGACTGGGATCCGAGTATGCCTACATCGATCCCAGCCTAGATCGCTTCCCCTCTGGAGAAGAGCAACGACAAATGGCCCTGCAAGCAGGGTTTGCCAGCGCCAAGTTCTACCCCCTAGCGTGGGGCATGATGGGGGTACTGGTGATTGCGAAAAAGAATCCCTCGGCCTAGCCGTGGGGAGAGTGCCAAGTATGTTAGAAGTGAACGAAAATGAGATCTCGATAGGATGTCGGTTTGCCTATCGGCTGTTGTCGCTATAGTGGTTGAACACCATGCTGGATCCCCTTTTGGAAGAGAAAATCCGTGAACAAATCCGTACCCACAAGGTGCTCATCTACATGAAGGGCACCCCGGAAATGCCCCAATGTGGGTTTTCCTATGCCGCCGTTCGTGTGCTGGATAGTTTGGGCTTCCCCTACACGGCGATTAACGTCCTCGAGGATCCCGAGATCCGCCAGGGGATCAAAGAGTTTTCCAACTGGCCTACTATCCCGCAGATCTATATTGATGGAGAGTTTGTGGGCGGTTGCGACATCATCCAAGAGATGCACGCCCGCAACGAGCTGCGTCCTCTGGTCGAGGCAGCCTTTGCCAAGGCCACGGCTCAACCTTAAGGGATCCCATCTCATCCAGAAGGGTTGCCATGCTTACCCCCGAATACCTTCGGCAGCACCTGACTGAGAAGCTGCAGGCTCTTCATGTGCAGGTAGAGGATGAGTCCCACCTTCACATCGGCCACGGGGGCGGGACAGGAGGGCACTACCGAGTTCAAGTGGTGTCGCCTCTGTTTGTTGGCAAAACGACTCTACAGCGACATCGCCTGGTGTATGCTGCCCTAGCCGAACAGATGGGGTGGAGCATTCATGCGTTGGCCCTGCAAACTTACAGCCCTGGAGAGGTTTCTGCGCAAGGGATCCCTGAGCAGATCGGCTAGCATAGAGGGCAAAATCGCGGCCCCATCAGGGCAGAGGAGGGAGCATGGCAACTCTTTTGGCCACCTGGCTGATGTCAGCCTTGAGTGTAATGATCCTGGCTTGGCTTTTGCCCGGAATCCACGTCTCTGGATTCGGGGGTGCTTTGGTGGCGGCTCTGGCCATTGGTCTGGTCAATGGTTTGGTCAGGCCGATTCTCCGGTTGATCACCCTGCCGATTACAATTCTTACCCTGGGCTTGTTTTGGCTAATTTTGAACGGCATCTGCTTGGTCATTGCCGATAAGCTGGCCGGGAACGCTTTCAATATCGATAACTTCGGTTGGGCGTTCGTCGGCGCGATTGTACTTTCCATCGTCAGTGGCTTGGTTCAGCAGGTTTTCGAGCAAGGTGTGCAGAACTGACTCTGTCTGGAGCTGCCAAGGGCCAGGGTTGATATTGCTGTTCTCGAAAGAATTGCGGCAACACTTTATTCAGTTATTCAGTGAGCAATCTCTTCAGTAACTTTTAAGGCTCAGCTCAGATCCTTGGTTAGATAGTCATCCAGAGAGGCTTCCTGAAGAGTAGGCTGGGAGAACGTCAATACGCTACCCGGTGGCAGCTGTCCTTTGAAGTCATCGGCAACTGCACTCTCTTGGCCCTACCTGCTCAATCGCTGCTCAAGAATCACAAGCTTCTCCATAGAAAACCTGCACAAAACCTGTAAACTACTAACCCAAAGAAGGTACTACGGGTAAGCATACCGAAAAGTTTTTACAGCAGCTTTATTCAAGGCCACTTGTAGGATTGCCTAATCAATAAAAACGAATGGGAAAAAGGCGAGGATGAAATCAATTACGCTGGGATTTAGGAGCTGGTCGGTATGAAGGCATTGCTGCTCTATCCGCGTTTTCCTCAATCGTTCTGGTCTTACAATCGCACCATCGAGATGGTGGGACTAAAAGCGCTAATGCCACCTCTGGGCTTGATCACCGTTGCTGCTCTGCTACCCCAACACTGGGAGATTCGCTTTGTGGATCGCAATGTCGCTGCTGAAACAGAAGCCGATTGGCACTGGTGCGATCTGGTGATCTTGTCGGCCATGCTGGTGCAAAAACAAGATTTCCACGCCCTGATTCGCAAGGCTGTACAACTGGGCAAAAAAGTAGCTGTGGGCGGGCCCTACAGCCTTTTAATTTAAAATAGGGTACAGGTATTCAAGAGGAAGGAGAGAAAGGAATGCCGACTCATTCTTTGGATTTGCGGCAAAGAGTTG
>NZ_JBSSBR010000046.1:0-17747 GCF_054059035.1 Thermostichus sp. MS-CIW-36 | reverse complement strand
GCGTCGCGTAGTGACAACGGAAACGGACAGAATGCTATCGCTTCACCGCTGAGCAGTAATGCTCAGCAGTGTTCAGCGTAAATGTATCAGAACCAGAGCCAAGATAGCGTGGATCCCTGGAAAAACCGAATCACCGCCCGGTAAACCTGCCAGAGATAGAAAGAAGGGATCCCGGCTGGGAGAAAGTTGCTCAGGTTACCAGCAGCACCTAACCTGCCTCCATCTGGACGGTCAAGGCAAGTGCAATTGTCGGCTAATCCGCACCATCGGCCCCAGTCCCAGTCCCGTTGGGTTCAAAGCCTGCATCTCAAACAGGGCCAGAATGTGGCGCACTTGCAGCTCTGGACGGGCAGAATTCACTCCCATTGCCACCACCAAGCCGCAATAGCCACCCGTATCGCGGCAACGCCGCTCCCAGCGCTTGCGAGCCATGGAGTGGACGGGATCATCTTCGGGAAACTCCCCAAACAGGTGCAGGTCACGATTGCCCGTTTGCACAATTTCCAGGTCGTAGCGATCGCCATCGAAGGGATCCACCCCTGTGTTGAAACAAACGCCCTGGGGCCCGCCTTCCCCACGCAAATTCTCGATGAGCTGCTTTGCTTTTGATCGAGAGGTGCGCACAATCACCACCGGCAGCCCTTCTCCATTTTTCACCAGCTTGCTTTGGGGGAGGGGATGCCATTGCCCCGTGCGCCGCAGCATTTCCACCGTTGTCCACGGCAAGACCCCCAGACCTATCTGCGCCCCTTCCGGCACCAAATCATCCCGCAGCAGGGTTTGGGCAGGTTCTTCCTCCTCCCCTTCCAGCTGCAGCAGCTCTTCAGCCACGTCCGGCAGAGTGCGCACCTGCACCGAAAGGGTTGCTCCCTTCTCTTGGGGGTTGGGAATGCGGTACCGACCTTGATAGGAGCGAAAGTCATCTTCCAGCTTGCGGTGGTACTGCTTGAAGAAGCGATGCAAGGCTTCCAGGGCCACCGATAAGGCCGCTGCCTCGTCCTCCTGCAAAGTCACGCGCAAGCCTTCCAGGGGGTGAATGGTGCCAAAGTTCGGCTCAACTTCCTCAGGATCCAAATCTGCCAAGTCCAGATCTGGCAGTTCGTTAAGTTCAGGATTGCTAGCTTGGAATGTGAGATAGAGACAATCTTGTCTGAGGAAGGCTTCCTCCATCTCTTCGGGAGTATCCGGCTGGCCCGCATCCTGGCGAAACTGTTTAAGAGAGGGCAGCGAGCGATAGAAAAGTACCCCATACTCCATGCCCAACCGCCCCATCACCGAGACATAAAGGGTTTGGATGTCCCAGTGATCTAGGTCGATGGCCAAGATTTGGTGATCCTCTAGGTAATCCCAGGGAGCATCTCGCCAGAGGGTGAGGGCTTTGCCGGCCAGCAACTCAACATAGTGTTCCGGCAGAGGGGGAGGGATCCGTTCGTTGGCCTCTTCAAAGCTCTGCAGGATCTCGTCGATCAGAGGCAATTCCGGCTGGCATTCCACCTTAATGTCCAGCTCGTGCAGGATGCCGCGCAAGAAAAATTGCACCTCTCGATCCCGCACGATGATCTTCTGGGGGCGAGCAGGTGAGGCAGCATGGGGCCGCTCCATAGCCATGATCAAGGTTCGCACCATCGGCTCAAAGCCAGAATCGGCGGGCACCACTTCCATGGCCCGTACCACGCCCTGAACGCCATCCACCCAAAGAATGCACTCCCCTTCCGTTTGGGATCCCATGGGTGGCGATCCTGAGAGCTTGTGGCGATCCCCTTCCCACACCGAGGGCACCTGGGGCAGCTTTTGCAATCGACGAACCGTAGCGGCTGGGAGACCGGACATAGACATCCAAGGAGAATCAGGAGAACAACCCAATCGGCTGAGTAGGTATGCCAAACTGAGCAGGGATCGGCCTTGGCCTCCTGTCAACAAGACCCAGGGATCCCGCTAATGCCAATCTAACCACCAGTGTAGAAGCTGAGTTCGGCTTCAGGGAGAGGAGACAGCAGAGCCAAGTTCCATGGCACCAGAAGCTGATGGTCAGATTCGAACTGACGACCGCTCGATTACAAGTCGAGTGCTCTACCAACTGAGCTACATCAGCAATTTCTGCTCACCGATTCTAGCATTTGTCCCCTGCGAACTGGGGCTCGCAGGGAAGGACGCCCAGCCGACTTCACGAGTCAGCTACTGCCGATCCACTGCTGGGCGAGCAATGGGAGCTAGGTAGATCACCAAAGCCCCTGCCAGAAACCCCAAGACGTTGCGCAACACCGGGATCCAATCCTGCGTGCGTGTGACCACCGGGCCGATACCGAAGGCCCCGAACAGAATGAACCACAGGGGAGAAATGAGCAAGGCCCAACGCCAGTTAAACAGCTCCTCCGCATGGCGGGGCTTGCCGGCAAACCCAAGGACAATCCCCCCCAAAATCGAGGTCACCAGCGTTAGGATCCACTGCTCTTGAGGCAGGCCGGGCACCACACGGCAGCCCCCCTGATGAAAGCAGCGATCCAAAACATCAACGGTCTCTAAGATGGCGCGGTGGGTGCCGTGCTCCCGCACGTAGAATTGATTGCCAAAGCGAGATTGCAGCTCAATCCAAAAGGTACGTGGCAAGATCTCGCGCACAGCATCCCCCACATTAAACGCCAGCAAGTTGCCCCCCCTGGGATCCGCCACCATCAGAACGCTGCGCTCATTCAAGCCCCAGTACTCTTTCACCTGACGACCCGGTGTTTGGTCGAACTGAGTCAGCACCCGCAGCTTCCAGCCGGTGTCTTGCTCTAACTTGTTCAGATGCTGGGCCAGTTGAGCTTCCTGATTGCTGGTCAACTGATCCGCCAAGTCCAAGACCGGCACGGGCGGCTGAGGCAGCTCCATCGGCACCACCGGCAGGGCAGGTTGCGCCCAGGTCAGGGATCCCCCGCCCACCGCAATCAACAGCCCAAGGCAAAAGCCCACCCCAACGCGGAGTATCCGCTGCCACTCGATGCTCATGCCGATCCCTCTCCTAGCTTTGACGCTGAGATACTGAGAAATGATGTTAAGAAATGTTTCAATTTCTTATACATCTATCATGCACCGGAACAAGACGTTTGGCCAGAGGGATCCCGGGGAAGCAGCGGTGGCGAGGGCGATGTTTATATCAAGCTGGGGCTAAAGGTGCCGGCGGGGTCGAAGTGCTGCTTCAGCTTGCGCATCAGACTTGCAGCCGGGCCAAAGTCATGGGCAAGAGCCTTCTTCAGAGCCGGCGGCGCCTCCAGAAGCAGGAGAAATCCGCCCGCAGACTTGAGGTAGCGCTGCAGTTGCATCAGGGATCCCACTTCTGGCTGAACCAGCCAAGCCCGTCCTAGCCCACAGCCTCGGTGCAGTTGCACCTGAGCCCCAGGGAATAGGGTTTGAAACTGCTCCAATGTTGCCAGGCTCTGATTGGGCAGGCACCCGAACTTGGCCAGCACCGCCCCTGAGCCGGGTTGAGGCAGGGGCAGAGAGTCGGGAGTCACTTCCTGCAAAGTCAGCCCTGCAGGGGCCAGCCGCCGCGTTTGGGCCATCTGCTGGGCAATCGCCCGCTCCGAGCCGTGAAAGCTGAGCCAAACTTGGGATCCCTCTGCCC
Source organism: Thermostichus sp. MS-CIW-36 (assembly GCF_054059035.1). NCBI lineage: Bacteria > Bacillati > Cyanobacteriota > Cyanophyceae > Thermostichales > Thermostichaceae > Thermostichus > Thermostichus sp. MS-CIW-36. The sequence goes on along the minus strand of NZ_JBSSBR010000046.1, from coordinate 14,143 downwards.
TTAGCCAGAGATCCACCCCCACAGGGTTAACCGGGCCGGTCAGCACCTGCTGACACAGGACCTCCAGCTCCGGCAAAGATCCTATGGCCAGCAAAGCAGACTGAGCTGCCGGCAAGGGGTAAAGCCGCAGGCTCACCTGGGTCAAAATTCCCAAGCTGCCCAGGGATCCAGTGAACAGCTTCATCAGGTCATAGCCGGCAACATTCTTAACAACCCGCCCGCCCGCTTTGGCCACTTCCCCATCCGCCCGCACCCAGGTCATGCCCAGTAGCAAGTCGCGGATCCCGCCGTAACGCCAGCGCAGAGAACCCGTATCGGCAGTGGCGATAATGCCCCCCAGGGTAGCCCGCTCCGGATAGAGGGGATCCACCGGCCACCATTGCCCCCGCTCGGCCAAGATGTGTTGCAGTTCCGCCAAAGTCATGCCAGCTTCCACCGTGACGGTGAGATCAGCAGCCGCATGGTCGATGAGCCGGCGTAAGCCGCGCGTGCTGAGAACCAAATCCACCGGCTCCACAGAGTGGGCCCAGCCCCACTTGCTCCCCTGCCCCAGCGGCAGCACTTTCCGCCCTTGGCACTCCTTTAAGATTCCGGCCAATTCCGAGACCGTTGATGGAGTCTGGATCGGCAAGGGATCCCCTGGATCAGATAGCAAGGTCGCCAGTGAATGGGGAGAAGACATTGGGGAAAGCGAAGCAGAGAGTGACATCCTCCCGACGCTGACCCTACGGGTACAGCGCGGGCTTCCTAACCTCACGGTTAGGCATTCCTGCCCCACGCCACTTATCTAGGTCATAGACCCCCGACAGAACGACTTGGCAGGCTGTTTCCGTTCCCCAGAGTCCCTGGGCTACTAAATTCTCTAGTCCACGATGCAAAACCATTTCTGCTGCTGCATGGTCACGATGAGTTCGATACCCACACTCAGGACAATGATGCTCTCTAATCTTCAACCCCTTACTGACAGTGGCAAAACATTTGGGGCAGGTTTGGCTAGTCCCGTTGGAGTTGACTTTAGCGAAGTACACTCCACGTTTCCAGCACACCCATTCCAACAGAGACAGAAATTGTCCAAAAGCGACATCGACACAATCTTTTCGCAGCATTCCCCGTGTCAAGCCTGTGACATTGAGGTCTTCTGCAAAGATGGTTTGCGCTTGGTCACAAAGCTTATGAGCCGTCTTTAGGTGGAAATCTTTACGACGGTTCTCAATCCGATGGTGCATCCTGGCAACCTTGATTTGTGCCTTCTCCCAGTTTCGTGAGCCCTTTTGTTTTCGTGTCGCTCTGCGTTGCAGCAATTTCAGCTTGCGTTGCATCGACCTAAAAAACTTGGGCCGCTCCTGGAAGCTGCCATCTGAGACCGTCAAAAACCGTTCCAATCCCAGATCAATCCCAATCGCACGACCGTGAACCGGAGCATCGGGAACCGATATGTCCGATTCGATGGTAACGACGACATACCATTGCGTCCCTCTTACCTTGGACAGTACCCTCACCTGCTTGACCTTGAACCCATCTGGGATAGGACGATGCAAGTTGATAGGCACTTTTCCTATCTTTGGTAGCTTGATACTGCTGCCGGAGATGGGATTGTCCTTGAACTGGGGAAACACAAAAGACTTTAATTGGCCTTGTTTCTTGAAACGGGGGAACCCATATCCCCGCTTCTGGAATGCCTCCCAAGTATCATGCAGCCTGCGAATCGTAGTCTGCAAGACCTGAGAATGCACCTTGGCCAAATGCGGGAATTGCTTCTTTGTTTTGGGTAGGTTATTTTGCTGACGATAGCAAGACGGGAATGGCTCATCGGCAGGAATGATGTATTCCTTCTCCAGTGAGCATCTGTCTATGGGACACTTACGGGAAGCAATCCAGTCTTTGAGTTCGCGCAAAGCGTAGTTGTACACGCCTCTGCACGTCTCAAGCCACGACCGCAGCTCGGCCTGCTGCGCGGCGTCTGGATAGATCCGGTAAGTGTAGTTCATGGTCAGCATAGTGGCAGTTTACCACAAGCTATAGCTGCTGGTAAATACTTGTCTTATCCCATCGAGAGAATCGACAAGTGCGGGGAGTCCATGTATCCCGACGCTGATGCTTTGCATACAGCGCGGGACTTATAGCTCCCCGCGCCCCTCCTTTGTTAAAGAGAGAAAACCTGTCCAAACCAGCCCAATTGCGGGGTTATCCCACCCTACCTCAGTCTGCGGGCAACAAGAACCTCTGTTTGGAGAGATGGCCCTCAACCAGAGCCGGCCTTCAGTGCAGTACCGCCCTTACACAGGTCTGCCGAAAATCTCGGAACCAAAGCTCTGTCTCGCCGCTGCTCACCCAGGAAGATCCTGAAGAGATCCATAAGTCTACACAACTTTCTTTCCCCCGCGAACTAGTATTTGATAGCGGTGGGAAGTCCGTGCACAGCGGATCGGGCTCCATAGGCAAAAATTTTGTAAGCCCTGTAAGCAATGTAAACAAAAACAAAAAACGGCAACAGTAGAAAACGTAGTCTGCAAACGCTGTGGGCGGATTGTCTGCTAGGGTAGATGCTCTCTGTATTGGGGAAAAGCAGTCGTGAGTGCGATTAGCAACATCATCTTGGTGGGTATGGGGATCCTCCTGACCCTTGCCAGCCTTTGGTACGGGCAAAACCACCATCTGCTTCCCGAATCTGCTGCCGAATCAGCCCCCTTGTTCGACAGCCTCTTTAACAGCACCATAACCATTGCCACAGGGATCTTTTTGGTGGTACAGGGTGTACTTCTCTACTGTATTGTCCGCTACCGCAAGCGGCGAGGCGACAAAGGCGACGGGGATCCCAGCCACGGCAACGTGCTGTTGGAGATCGTGTGGACGGCGGTGCCGGCGGTGATCATTCTTTGGTTAGGCTTGGCCAGCTTGGATGTTTACCAGGCCATCTACGGGGGTGCTGATGTCGGCGGGCACATCCACGCAGCCATGGCGATGGAGTCTTCCCACGAAGCTGAGGCGGGGGATCCCGGCTACGCTTATACCCCTGTAGTGCTACTCGGGAAGGAAATGGGCCAGCCGGATCTGGTCGTCCAAGTGCAGGGCATGCAATATGCTTGGATGTTCACCTACCCGGATTCCGGCCTGGTGGCCAGCGAGCTGCACCTTCCTCTGAACAAGCGGGTGCGCTTGGATATGACAGCTCTGGATGTGAACCATGCCTTCTGGGTGCCGCAGTTTCGCCTCAAGCAGGATGTCATCCCTGGCCGAGAAACCCACCTGGAGTTTGTGCCTACCCAACTGGGGCAGTACCCCATTGTCTGCGCAGAGCTGTGCGGCCCCTATCATGGGGTGATGGCAGGGCAATTGTTTGTGGATACGCCGGAAGACTTCGAGCGCTGGCAGCAGGAGCAAGTTTTGGCCGCCCGTGGCGAGGGCAGCACCTTGGCCCTCGTTTCAGATTTCTCGCCAGTCCATCCCTCTCCTCGGCCAGGCTCCCCTGAGGCCGAGTCTGCCTTTGCCCATGTCCACCACCAGCGTTTGGGCGTCTCCCCCTCAGATTTGAAGTCTCTCCAGTCCCATTCTGGATCCCTTCCTTCTGCAGGCTAGCCGGGATCCCCAACATCCCTTTGGCCTGCGCTTCTGAGAACACCATTCCGCCGACGCGACACGGGAGCTTTTTGGCAATGACCCAGCTACAAGACAATCCGAGACTTGTTACTGCACCGAAGGTTGAACTGGAACTTCCTGCTGAGCCTTGGTGGCGCTTCTTTACCTTCTCCACCGATCACAAGGTCATCGGGATCCAGTACTTGGTGACCACCTTTTTCTTCTACTTAGTGGGAGGGGCGCTGGCGACGGCAGTAAGGGCAGAGCTGGCTACCCCGGAGGCGGACTTTCTCGGCTTTGAGCGGTACAACGGTGCCTTTACCCTGCACGCCACGATCATGATCTTTTTGTGGATCGTGCCTGCTTTGGTGGGGGGCTTTGGCAACTACCTGGTACCGCTGATGATCGGGGCGCGGGATATGGCCTTCCCCAAGCTGAATGCAGTGGCCTTTTGGCTGGTTCCGCCCACAGGGATCCTGCTTTTGGCCAGCCTGTTCATAGAGGCTCCGGCTGCCGGCTGGACTTCCTACCCCCCCCTCAGCTTGATCAGCGGCAAAGTGGGCGAAGAACTCTGGATCCTGAGCATTTTGCTGGCAGGAACCTCCTCCATCCTGGCGGCGGTTAACTTCATCACCACCATTCTGAAGATGCGCATGCCCGGCATGAAGATGGAAGACATGCCGCTGTTTTGCTGGGCCATGCTGGCAGCCTCTGTTCTCACCCTCATTGCAACACCGGTTCTGGCTGGTGCGTTGATTTTGCTTAGCTTTGACCTGTTGGCGGGTACGGCCTTTTTCAACCCCAGCGGCGGCGGGGATCCGGTGGTCTACCAGCACATGTTCTGGTTCTACTCCCACCCGGCGGTTTACATCATGATCTTGCCGGTCTTTGGCATGATCTCGGAGATTTTGCCGGTGCATGCCCGCAAGCCCATCTTTGCTTACAAAGCCATTGCCTATTCCAGCTTGGCCATCTGCTTTTTGGGGTTGATCGTCTGGGCGCACCACATGTTCACCAGCGGCACCCCTGACTGGATGCGGGTGTTCTTCATGATCGCCACCATGGCCATTGCCGTTCCCACTGGGATCAAGGTGTTTAGCTGGCTGGCCACTTTGTGGGGCGGCAAGATCCACTTCCGGTCGGCCATGCTGTTTGGCATGGGCTTTGTCTCGATGTTTGTGATCGGGGGGTTGAGCGGCATTATTCTCGCCTCGGTGCCCCTGGATATCCACGTCCACGACACCTACTTTGTGGTAGCCCACCTGCACTATGTGTTGTTTGGGGGCAGCGTGTTCGGGATCTATGCCGGTATCTACCATTGGTTCCCCAAGATGACGGGGCGCATGTTGAATGAGTTTTGGGGACGGGTACATTTTGTGCTGACCTTCGTCGGCTTCAACATCTGCTTTCTGCCGATGCACAAGCTGGGCCTGATGGGGATGCCCCGCCGCGTTGCCCAATACGACCCGCAATTTGCCGATCTGAACTGGATCAGCTCGGTGGGCGCCTTTATGCTCGCCCTTTCCACTCTGCCCTTTTTGGTCAACGTCATCTACTCCTGGGTGGCCGGGCCAAAAGCTGGGGATAATCCTTGGCAGGCCCTGACACTGGAGTGGACAACTTCTTCTCCCCCGCCCCATCACAACTTTTATGGGGATCCCATTCTGCTAACTGGCCCCTACGACTACGGCTTGCACAGCAAGGAGACGCTGGACTACTTTGCTGCTCAGTTGCAAACCTTGCGGGAGCTGGCGCTGGCAGAAGCGGAGCCTACTTCTTCTTAGCAGGCCGGATGCCCGGTGGGCGGCTGATCCCCTGCTCACTGGGTATTCCAGTCTTGGCTGGGCTGCTTGTACAGCCTCAAGAAGTCTCAGGAATTCAGGAATTTAGGTGGAAAGGAATATGCAAGGATCCCTTGCCTCTGAAACGCTGATGGTTGGCCACTCAAGGGCCCACACTGCCCATGCTGAGCACCCGGATCATCGCGTCTTTGGCATCTTGATGTTTTTGGTGGCAGAAGGCTGTCTTTTCCTAGGGCTGTTCATGGCCTACCTGGCCTATAGCCTCACCGCCCCGGTGTGGCCGCCGGAGGGAACCCCAGAGCGGGAATTGCTTTTGCCTGGGATCAACACGGTGATTTTGCTCTCCAGCAGCTTCGTCATTCACAAAGCTGGGTCGGCCATCAAGGCCAATGATGTCAAGGGCCTGCGACTGTGGTTTGCCCTCACAGCCCTGATGGGGGCGGTTTTCCTGGCAGGGCAACTCTATGAGTACAGCAACCTGGAGTTTGGCCTCACCACCAATTTGTTTGCCAGCACCTTCTATGTTTTAACGGGGTTTCATGGTCTTCACGTGCTGGCAGGGTTGCTGTTCATTTTGGCGGTGCTCTGGCGCTCCTTTAAACCCGGCCACTACAGCGCTCAACATCATTTTGGCGTCGAAGCTGCTGAGATCTACTGGCACTTTGTGGATGGGGTTTGGATCGTGTTGTTTATCTTGCTCTATTTGCTCTGAGGTTGTCTCGAAGCCATTTTGGCAGCAACCCGTAGAGCCATTTCAGCTCTGCCCCATGGTTACCTCAAGTGGCAGTGGGGCGGCTCGCTGGGCCAATGGTTCCCCTCTCCCCAAGAAGAGCGGCGGCTGAGGTCTGAGAGCGGCTGCGGGAAGATGAGCCTTTCTGGAGAAAGGCCACAATCTGGATCAGCGCCTCTTGAAACACCTCTCGCTCTGGCTGACCTTGCTTGAGCTGGTATTCCAGTTGCAAAAGTTGCTGCATCACCCTTAGCAGAGCTGAGCTTTCCAGGGATCCCACCTCTTTTTGCAGAAAGTAAACCCGATTGGGATTCCCGATTTCTGCTTTCTGGGCGATGACCTTGGGATCCCGTTCTCCCTGATCCAGCAGCAGCCGCACCCATAGCCAGGTGCGAAATTGGCCTACCAGCACCGCCAGAATCCTCAGGGCCGGCTCGTTGTGATCCAGCAGATGGGTCAAGATGCGTAGGGCTTGTTCCAGATTCCCTTTGCGCAGGGATCCCGCCAATTGAAAGCTGTTGTAGGCGCTGGCGGGAACTAACGCCTCGACTTGTTCAGGAGAAATGGGATCCTGTTGACCTGCCGTAAACAGGGCCAGCTTTTCCAATTCCATCGCCAAGCGACGGGAGTCATTGCCCACCGCCTCGGCCAATTTCTGGGCGGCTGCCGGGCTGAGGGCCAGATCCCGTTGTTCAGCTTCCCGCTGCACCTGCTGGAGAATGCCCTCCTCATCCCAAGGGGCCAGTTGGGAAAACTCGCGGACAATGGCCGTTTTTTTGAGGATTTTGGTGGATTTCAGGCGCCCATCCGGTTTGCTGCTGGTGGTCAAGAGCAAATGGGTGGTAGGGGGTAACTGGGCCAAGGTTCGCTCCACTTCTTCCCACAGATCTTCCGGGCAATGTTGGGTGAGTGTTGTCTCTTCCAGCCAAACCAAGCGGGCGTTGGATCCCAGCGGCGGGGTCATGGCTTGGTTGAGCCCGGCAATCGTGGATTCCGGCGGCAGGCGATCGTAGTTAAAAGCTGCCCAGTGGGGATCCAGCACTTGATCCCGCAACTGCTGTACCGCCTGCATCAGGCGATAGGTGTCATCTCCCCAGTACAGGTAAACGGGCACGCTTCGACCGAGTGATTTACGAGATGCTTTTCCCCTACTTCCTCCATTTTGCGTAGGTCAGTTCCCCTTGTCTAAGCGGTTTGGCTGGGATCCCTGCTCAGCTTGGTGGAGGGAGCCAGTCTCGCCCCTAGCTTGACTCAAGTTACTTAAGAATAGGTCAAGCACTCCCCCTCATCTGGGGAGAACAAAGGCATCTTTACACAAACTTCATAATCCAGAAGTCTCCGCAGCCCAAAAAATTCTGTATTCCCACTGAAGAGATTTCGTGGATCTTCTCCTACACTTAATAAATTGGGGGTAAAGAACGCAGGTCTGAAGAGTATGGATGACATTGGCGAGTTTGAGTTTAAGGTGCAAATCTTAGCCCGTTGCATGGGATCCGCCCTGGGTCTGGGCCGTCCCACTCGTGTCCAGATTCACTATTCCAACTCCAATTCCCAGAACGCAGTTAGAGCCAAGGAAGGTTGGTCTGGATCCCGCTTAGGCGATCAAATCCCTTCTCTTAATGCCGAAGGTGAAAGAGGATCTCAAGGTCAAGTGTTAGCCTGTGTTGCCTGAAGAATCTTTTGAGAATCGGTCTGTGGTAGGTCAGGAGATCTTCGATTGCGGCAATCCAACATTTGATTGAAGATTGAGATAGAGCTTTTTGTAGTTTTTCCTGCTGTTCTTCTTTGCTTTTTACAGAGACTTGTTCTTAAGATTGAAAACCCAACTTTGATAACTCTTCGATGCCTTTTGTCTTGTAGAGCCTTGTGAGTCAGCCGGTTCTTTGTTTTTGTTGAGGGGTACTTTGTCCGGCTGGCGCGATAAGAAGTTGCGCTCTTCTTCGTTGTCTCCTTGCCTCTGGGGATATAGACTAAAGCTTTGTCCCGCTGGTGAAACCAGTAGGATGACTTGAGGTGTGGGGATTTGGGCCCAACACGCCCCAGAGGATTATGGAACGAGCAACGCAACGGTGGCACGGTTTTCTGCTGCGCGACTTTCCCATCAAGGCTTGGCAGCAGGGGAGCCTTTTGGGTCGTCTATTGGGATCCCTGCAGAGTTGGGGGAAAAGCAGCGTATTGGTGCAGACTTCCGACCGCATCGGCCTGGGGCTGGTACTGCTTTACTGGGTTTTCTCTGCGCAAAGCTCCACCGGCATCCTGGGCCTGATTTTGCTGGCTATGGCCGCTCTGGTGGGCCTGGGCACTTTGGTGGAAACGCCGATTGGGCTGCCGCTGCATCTGCCCCTGGTCCTTTTCTGGGGAATTGCCACCTTGGCGACGATTCTCTCTCCGGTTCCCTACGCAGCGCGGGATGGCTGGCTGAAGTTGACTCTCTACCTGGCTGGTTATCTGTTGTTGCATCGTCTGCTGCGCAAACCCCAATTCCGAGATGGGATTGTGGGATCCCTGCTTTTGGTCAGCTTGGTGATGGGGGTCTACGGCCTGCGGCAATACTTTTATGGGGCAGCAGAACTGGCCACCTGGGTGGATCCGGAGTCGGGCTTGGCAGGTCTGACGCGGGTGTACAGCTATCTGCGCAATCCAAATCTGTATGGGGGCTACTTGATCCCGGTCATTCCTCTGGGGCTGGCCGCCACTTGGATTTGGCCCAGTTGGGGGGCGAAACTCCTGGCCGGGTTTACGACGGCGGTGAACCTGATTTGCCTGTTGCTCACCTACAGTCGTGGCGCCTGGATTGGGGGGCTGGCCATGCTCACCCTGATGGCCGTGCTGTTGGCACAGTGGCATTCTGTCGATTTGCCAGCCCGCTGGCGGCGTTGGGCCTTGCCGGCCCTGTTGGGCGGAGGGGGGGCTGCTCTGTTGCTCGGGATCCTGACGGTACGCTCCCTGCGGCTGCGGGTGCAGAGCCTTTTTTGGGGGCGGTTGGATACCAGCAACAACTTTCGCCTCAATGTCTGGGCGGCGGTGCTGGAGATGATCCGCGACTTTCCCATCTTGGGGATCGGCCCCGGTAATGTTGCCTTTAACCGCGTCTATCCCCTCTACCAACGAGGCAACTTCAGCGCCCTTGGAGCCTATTCAGTGCCGCTGCAGCTCACCGTAGAGACTGGCTTCATCGGATCTTTAACTTTCGCCTGGTTCCTCTTGGTGCTCTGGGATCACGGCTGGAGATGCTGGAAAACTTTGCTCAACTTGCGGGATCCCCAGGGTCTGTGGGTGGCAGCGGGCTTGGCCGCTTGCACCGGCATGATGGTCCACGGCTTGGTGGATACCATCTGGTATCGTCCACAGGTACAAATGCTGTGGTGGCTTGCGGTAGCGCTCATTACAGCCAGCTTGGCCTCTCTTAGCCCTCAGCCGCCCGTGGATGTTGGTGAGACCCCATCGGAGGCTTCCTCCCGTTAAGGTAGCTTAAGCTTGACCTTCCAGTCTTGACGGGAGCCAACCCAGAGTGGTAAGCATCTTCAGTAGGAGATAAAAAATGTATCCGTTTTTACAATTCACAGGTGTTGGTAGTGTTAGAAATTAGCGGAACTGTTCAGGGTGCAGGAGGCAGATGAAAAAAATCGAGGCCGTGATCCGGCCATTTAAGTTGGATGAGGTCAAAATTGCTTTGGTCAATGCCGGGATTGTCGGCATGACCGTAAGTGAAGTACGGGGTTTTGGCCGGCAAAAGGGACAAACCGAGCGTTACCGGGGATCCGAGTACACGGTAGAGTTCCTACAAAAGCTGAAAGTGGAGATCGTGGTCGAAGATGACCTGGTGGATACGGTGGTGGAGAAGCTGATTGCAGCGGCTCGCACCGGCGAAATTGGGGACGGCAAGATTTTCATCAGCCCCGTCGAAAAAACCATCCGCATCCGAACTGGCGAGCTCAACCAAGATGCCCTATGAGAAGGGATCACGTTCAGGGTTTGGGTTGCCCGGCCTGAGCCTCGTGTGAGTTTGCTTCATGTCTCTTTTGCTGTATATCTGATGAGGTGTTCTTGCCCTACTTTTCGGGTAATGTGTTGCGAGAAGTACTGTCACTTTAGGTGAGTCGAAAAGCATGAGTACGACAATGATCCAAAAGCTCAAGAGCCAGGTGCCCCAGTGGCTTTGGCGACCGGCCAAGTGGAGTCTGACTGCCGCTCTAATGGCTGCGCTGGTTTTTCTATTCGGCCAGGGAACTGCCTTTGCTCAAGAGGCCGAGGAAGTTCAGAAACACGCTGACGTTGTTTGGACGATCGTGTCGGCGGCCTTGGTGTTCTTCATGCAGGCAGGGTTCGCCATGGTGGAGACGGGCTTTACCCGCGCCAAGAATGCCGCCAACATCATGATGAAGAACTTGATGGACTTCTGCATGGGCTGTTGCGCCTTCTGGTTCATCGGGTTTGGCCTCATGTTCGGCAAAAGTGCTGGCTTCTTCGGCACTGACTGGTTTGCTTTTGGCTGGCAGCAGGCTTACGAGGCAGATGGCTGGCCCTTTACTTTCTTTGTCTTCCAGATGGTGTTTGCCGCTACCGCCGCCACCATTGTTTCCGGAGCGATGGCAGAGCGCACTAAGTTCTTGGCCTACTTGATCTACTCCATCGTTATTTCTGGGCTAATCTACCCCATCTCTGGGGGTTGGGCCTGGAACGGGCTGTTCGGCGACTACAACGGCGGCACAGCCGGCTGGCTGGAAAATCTGGGCTACATTGATTTCGCTGGATCGGGGGTGGTGCATTTGGTAGGGGGCGCTGCGGCCTTGGCAGGTGCGATCGCGCTTGGCCCTCGCATTGGCAAGTACGGCCCTAATGGAGAGCCGCGGGCGATCCCTGGCCACAACCTGCCGCTGGGGATGTTGGGGGTGTTTATCCTCGCCTTGGGCTGGATCGGGTTTAATGCCGGTTCCACCACTGCAGCCTCTGTCGATATTGGCTGGATTGCCATGAATACGCTGCTGGCAGCTTCGGCTGGAGCAATTGGGGCGATGTTCACCTCTTGGGTTCATTTTGGCAAGCCGGATATGACCTTTGCCGCCAACGGGGTGCTGGCGGGCTTGGTGGGCATCACTGCCCCTTGCAATACAGTTCATCCGCTGGGGGCCTTGATCATTGGCTCGGTGGCCGGAATCCTCGTGGTGCTCTCCGCGGTGATTTTGGATACGGCGCTGAAAATTGATGACCCAGTGGGCGCGGTTTCCGTGCATGGCACCTGTGGTATCTGGGGGGTGTTGGCAGCAGGGATCCCTTGGTTTGCTCACGCCAATTCAGAGGTTACCTGGGCACAGTTCGGCGTGCAGGTGGTAGGCGCTCTCGCTCTCTTCTTCTGGCCCTTCATCACCTGTCTAATCCTGTTTTTAATCCTCAAGGTAACTGTTGGCTTGCGCGTCAGCGCCGAGGAAGAGATTGCCGGTTTGGATGTGGGCGAGCACGGCAACATAGCCTACCCTGACTTCGTTACTGCTGCCACCGAGGTGGAGGGAGCTTGAGCTGTTGCGCTCGGTTCGACGGGAGGCTGTCGGATCTGAGCGACACGGGACTGAAAATCAAGAGAGGGGGTCAGGTCTGGCCCTCTCTTTTGTGGCTTGTTGATGTATTTGGTGGCATTGGTGTAGGTGGTTACGGGTAGGAGGGGAGAAATAGCTCAAAATCGAGGTGTGGGACTTGGAATCGAGATGAAAAGTCAGATAGGTGAGACTGTTTTCTCTCGTCTTCGGCAGGGGATCCTTTTGGGTTTGAGGACAGGGGGGAAAGTCCTGCTGGGGGTTGGAGCTTTGCTGGGGTTGGGAAGTTTGGTTGCCCCGCCTGCTCTGGCCCAGACGGATCTCACGGCTCTGGAACAGGCTCTCCCACCCGAGGCTTGGGCTGAGCTACAAACCTTACTGAAAACTCAGCAATACCATGCCGACATCGTCTGGACAACGGTGGCCGGGGCGCTGGTGTTTTTCATGCAGGCGGGCTTTGCCATGGTGGAGGCGGGCTTCACGCGGGCTAAAAATGCTACCAACATTGTCCTGAAGAACCTGATGGACTTCTGCTTCGGGGCCTGCGCTTTTTGGTTTTTGGGGTTTGGGCTGATGTTCGGATCCCATGTGGCCGGTTTTTTGGGCACCAACTGGTTTTTTTTCAACTGGCAACAGGGAGCTGAAGCCGGCAGTCAAAACGATGCTTGGCCTTTCACGTTCTTCTGTTTCCAACTGGTGTTTGCCGCCACCGCTGCCACCATTGTCTCCGGGGCAATGGCGGAACGCACCCGCTTTTTGGCTTATTTGATTTACTCTATCGTCATCTCCGGGGCGATCTACCCGATTTCCGGGGGCTGGGCCTGGAATGGCCTGTTTGCCGACTACAACGGTGGTACAGCCGGCTGGCTGGAAAACCTGGGCTACATTGACTTTGCCGGGTCGGGGGTGGTGCACTTGGTGGGTGGGGCTGCAGCTTTTGCGGGAACTTTGGTGTTGGGTCCGCGCTTGGGCAAGTATGGTCCCAATGGGGAGCCGCGGGCTATTCCCGGGCATAGCTTACCCTTGGGCATGTTGGGGGCGTTGATCCTGTGGCTGGGCTGGATTGGCTTTAATGCCGGCTCTACAACGGCAGCGATTCCTGATATTGGCTGGATTGCTTTCAATACCTATTTGGCCGGGGCGGCAGGAGCCATCGGCGCTCTCTGTACTTCCTGGGCCATTTTTACCAAGCCGGACATGACGTTTGCAGCCAATGGGACACTGGCGGGGCTGGTGGGCATTACTGCTCCTTGCAACACTGTTCATCCTTTGGGGGCAATCCTTATCGGCTCGGTGGCCGGGGTGTTGGTGGTGTTGTCGGTGCTGTTTATCGAGGGCACCTTGAAGGTGGATGACCCGGTGGGGGCGGTGTCGGTACATGGGGTGTGCGGCGCTTGGGGGGTCATTGCTGCAGGGATCCCGTGGTTTGCCCATGCGGAAGCGGGGGTGACTTGGGCGGTGTTGCCGGTACAGATTCTGGGGGTTATTGCCCTGGGAGGATGGTCTTTTATCTGTTGTCTGGCTTTGTTTTTGATTTTGAAGGGCACCATCGGTCTGCGCGTCTCGGCAGAAGAAGAGTTGGCCGGCTTGGATATTGGCGAGCACGGCAACATTGCCTACCCTGACTTTGTCACTGCTTCGGGAGAGTTGGAAGGTTGAGTTGAGCAGTACACTGGGATCCGGTTGAATGCGCTTTTGGATCCCATGCACCTTCTGATCCCGGCGGCTGGCAGCGGCAAGCGAATGGGGGCTGCGGTCAACAAGCTGTTGCTGCCGCTCTTGGGTCAGCCAATTTTGGCTTGGACGTTGCAGGCTGCGGATCAGGCCAGCTCCATCGAGTGGATTGGCATTCTCTCCCAACCCGGCGATTGGCCAGCCATCGAGCAGATCCTGGCGGCAATGGATCTGTCCACGCCGGTGCAGCTTTTACAAGGGGGGGCGACGCGGCAGGAGTCGGTTTACAGGGGGGTTGAGTATCTCTATAACCTGGGAACAGTAGAGCGGGTGTTGATCCACGATGGGGCCCGCTGCCTAGCTACCCCTAAGTTGTTCGATCGCTGTAGTGCTGCTTTGCAGCAGGTGGATGGTCTCATCGCGGGGATCCCTGTCAAGGACACGATTAAAGTCGCTGAGGCAGGCCCAAAAGGGATCCAAATTCAGTCAACCCCAGAACGCAGCCGGCTGTGGGCAGCGCAAACGCCGCAGGGGTTTCGCCTGTCGATGCTATGGCAAGCCCATCGGGAGGCTCTGGCCCAGGGTTGGCAGGTAACCGATGATGCAGCCCTATTCGAGAAGCTGGGTTGGCCAGTCTACATCGTCGAAGGGGAGGAATCCAATCTGAAGCTAACCACCCCCCTGGATGTGTTGCTGGCCGCACAAATCCTGCAGCAGCGTCTCGGACCAGCGCGTTACAGCCTTTTAATTTAAAATAGGGTACAGGTATTCAAGAGGAAGGAGAGAAAGGAATGCCGACTCATTCTTTGGATTTGCGGCAAAGAGTTGTA
>NZ_JBSSBR010000045.1:0-17804 GCF_054059035.1 Thermostichus sp. MS-CIW-36 | reverse complement strand
AATCCCAGGGGGTTCATCCAAGTTGATGACTATCAAGACTGGCAAGGGTGTGCAAAGGCTGTCCATGACTTTGAGCAGGAGCTTGGAGTTTTCTTCCGGCTGCACAGTGTAGCTGAACCATATGGCTGGAAGCCAGATAGCCTAGAGGTTCAGGGTTGGCCTAGTGCTGTATGGTTAAGTCCCTCTGAGAACTGGCCGGTAATCACAGATGGTTTGATACAAACCTCCAAACCACAAGGGATCCGCCTGAGCAAGATCAACGTGGGCCTTTTCCCCTACTGGGAAATGGAGACAGAGCAGCTTATCCAAGAACTGGAGGGCTTGCTGGAGCCAATTCTGCGCAGTCCTCAGCCAGAAGACTATGCTCTGATCTTCCTAGGGGATCCGGATCCGCAACTGGCCAATCAAACTCTGGAGATAGCTGCAGGCAACATAGCTCTCAGGCTCATGGAAGAGGGGTTAGAGCTCAGTAGAGAGCCGTTCTGTTCAGTGGTAACTGGCTTGAACCCCTATCAATGGGAGAGACTTATTCCCCAACTCAACTATCGCTATCCCTTGAAGCGGGAGCGCTTTCCCAAGGGATTACGGCCTGCTATTCAAAAGCTACCTGTGTTGCTGTTGGCCTCCTAGGGATCCATCTGTTGTCTTGAGTTACTTGGCTGTCTACAGGGCGTCTGGATCTACCCCTAGCTCTCGTAGCTTCCGGGCCAGGCGCCCTGCCCGTTGTTCGGCCTGCTCAGCCCTTTGCTGCTCCAGTTCGGCCTCGGTGGGTACCAGTTCCCCAGCAGCAGTGGCCCAGCGAATCCAGGTGGCCTCGATGTCCCGAAACCTGCCCTCCCACTTCACTAGGTACAATCCCAAAACCTCGCTCGGCAAGCAACCCTCGGCATCCTCTTGAATTGGCTCATAGCGGCCGCCCCTTAGCCGAAACCCCGCCCAGTCTTCTGGATCAAACGGGTCAAACCAAAAGTACTCCGGCACCCGGATAATCTGCTCATAAAGTTGCTTTTTGCTTGTTTTATCCTCCTGGGCAGTGCTGGGAGAAAGAAGCTCAATCACCACGTCCGGCCCTTTGCCCTGCTCCCAAATCACCCAGCTTTTGCGCTCGCCTTTAGGCACGCCCAACACCACAAAATAATCCGGCCCTTTGAAATTGCGGCCGCTGGTCTGCTCCAAGCTGTAGTAGAGAAACATATTGCCACCGACAAAGCCATCAGGGCGCTGCTGCAACCAGGTTTGGGTAGTGGAGATGAGCAAGTCCATCTGGCACCTGTGCCGCCAGCTTTCCATAGGTTCGCTGTCGTCGTAGGGGAGCTCGTCTTGGGTGGGGGGCAACTCGGGTAGATAAACCGGATCCAGCACCTCAGTAATTGGGTTCGGGTTAGCTTATGGGGGTGTGGGGGTAGCTAAGCCCCGCACTGTACCCGTAGGGTCAGTGCCGGGATACAGATACCCCCACATGGTGTATGATAGGAGTAGTTGCACAAAACGGCTTTTGCCGGAATCTGGTGCAACTACGCGGTAGGACATTCCGTGTCTGCTCGTGGAGGGTTCTTGCGTAGGCTCCCCGATGAAGCGAGAAGCCCGCTCCGTACTGCCAGCAGTCGGGGTCGGGAGTATGTCACTCATTGCCAGTTCTCCTCTCTTTACCCTTACAAGGTATCGGGATCCACCCCCAGCTCCCGCAGCTTCTGGGCCAGGCGCTCTGCTCGCTGTCGCTCTTGCTCAGCACGTTGGCGCTCGATTCTCTCAGCTTCTTCAGGAGTAGGCACCAGCTCCCCATTGGGGAAAAAGTAGCGCAGTTGTTGGTTATGGATCCCCAGATACAGCTCCAGCATCTCGCTCCAGCGCCAGCCCTGCTCCGTTGGCTCAATCTCCTCGTACTTCTCCCCCCTCAGTCGCAAACCCATAAACTCCTGCGTCTCCGGAGAATAGTAAAAGTACTCCGGTGTCCTGAAAATCCTTTCGTAAAGCTCCCGCTTCTCACCCCGATCCACTTTGGCAGTCGATTCCGAAAGCAGCTCGATGATCAAGTCCGGGTATTTGCCACCTTCTTCCCACACCACCCAAGAAGGGCGGGGGCGGTTTTCTACCCCTTTGACCAAAAACAGATCTGGCCCGCGGAAGTCTTTATTTTTGAGTTGCTCTCGGCTGTAGTAGACGGTGAGGTTCCAGGCGAGGAAGTAGTCGTTGCGGTCTTGCCAGAGGCGGGCGAGGCAGCTGACCAGAATCAAAAGCTGCAGGGCATGCAGGGAGTGTTCCATTTCGGGTTCATCGCTGAGCAGCCCCTGGGCTGAGGGCATGAGCTCCGCCAGTTGCTGGCGGGTGAGGGGAGTAATCTTTTCCTCGGCTTTCTCTTGGAGTTTTTCTTGGGCCAGCATTTTTGCACTCGGGGCAAGTGAATTAGCTGTAGGCTAACCCATCGATAGAACCACCGGCAGGTGCTCTGCTTCAGGCCGACAGGGTGATAACAGGAGCGTTCTACTAACTGAAAGGCATAATAAGAGATGTAAACTTCTCCTTTTGTCCGCATGTCTTTCTGGAAACTTTTGGTGGTGATAGCGGTGCTGCTTTTCGGCTTGGCAAGCGGGATCCCCACCTTACAAGCGGCCACCCTGAGTGGATCCCCCTACAATCGCGCCCAACAGGAAGTTGTGATTGCAGCTAGCCCAGACCAGGTGTTAAAAGCGGCTGAGCAAGCCTTTCAAGTTTGGAAGCGGGGGGAACTGGTCTCTGTGGATGCTGAGGCGATGGAAGTGAAGGGGATCTCCCGCACCAACTTTTTTAAGTTCGTGGACGATCTAACGGTTTCGCTGTCGCCAATAGAAGGGGATCCTGGCCATACTCGTCTACACATTACTTCCGAAGGCCGTGTTGGGGAATATGATTTCGGCGGCAACCGGCGCAACATCAACGAGTACCTGAACACTTTGCGGTCGTTGCTGGAGCAGAGCTAGGGCCGACAGGACAAGGCGGGAGACTTATGTGGATCCACGTCTTTTGCCGTCTCTTATGATTCCTCGTTCTGTTCCAGCTTGGCCACACGAGCTTCCAGCTTGCGCAAGGTACGTTGCAGCTCAGGCAAGTGCCGCTGGACGGCCATGCTCTTGCGCCATTCGGCAATGGGTTGGTGGGGGTAGCCGGCCACCGTTTGACCAGCAGGGATATCGCTGGTTACACCTGTCTGGGCGGCTACACGCACGCCATCGCCGATGTGAAGATGCCCGGCCAAGCCACATTGCCCGGCCAAGATGACGTGGTGGCCCAACTGGGTGCTGCCGGCAATGCCCACCTGAGCGATGATCAGGCAGTGGGATCCCGTCCTCACGCTGTGGCCAATTTGCACCAGATTGTCGATCTTGGTGCCCCGGCCAATGCGGGTTTCCCCAACAGCAGCCCGATCGATGGTGGTGTTGCTGCCTACCTCCACGTTGTCTTCCAGCACCACTCGGCCCGCCTGCAGCATGCGCCGCCAGGAGCCATCTGCCAGAGGAATGTGGCCAAAGCCGTCGTCGCCGATAACAGCGCCGCTGTGGATCAGACAGTCGTCGCCAATTTCTGTGCGCTCGTGAATAACGCAGTTGGCGAAAAGCTGACACCGGGATCCAATCCGCACGTGGGGATAGATGGTGACATTGGGGTGAATTTGGGTGTGGTCGCCAATTTTCACTCCCTCCATCACCACCGCGTGCGGCCCGATGGCCACCCCCTCCCCCAGCTCGACGCTGGAATCGATCACAGCGGTGGGGTGGATGCCAACGGGCAGGCGGTAGGGTTGGTAGAACAGCTCAATGGCCTGGGCAAAGAGCAGACGGGGATCCCTGCCCCGCAAGCAGGCAATGGAACAGGGCAAAGCCAGCCCTTCCTCCACGATGACGGCGCTGGCCTGGGTTTGCTCCAAGAGAGGTAGGTAGCGGGCCTCGCTGAGAAAGCTCAGCTCCCCTGGGCGAGCCTCCGCCAGGCTGGCCACGCTGTGAATTTCCAGGGTGGGATCCCCCTCGTAGGCACACCCCAATTTTTGGGCAATTTCCTGTAGCTGCATTGGGGTTGACATCCTGATACATTTACGCTGAACACTGCTGAACATCACTGTTCAACTATGCAGCGATAGCATTCTGTTTGTTTCCAAACAGAATGGCGGTATCCCGCAAAGCTTTGAGTAGAATACCCAAAGCGCAGTTTCCGTGTCGTCTTACTACCAATTTTCTGCTTTGCTTTGGCTACCATGTTGGCAGACTCGAAAGTAAACAGAAAGATCAACTGGTAGTAATCCGTACTGAACATGTTATACATTATTTTCAGTATAGTTGAGCTTATTATTGACTAGAGTCATGCTCTACGATTGCGGCAGCCGCACGTCCATCACGGTGCCGCGCAAGTTGTAGTCAAAGGTCTCTAGCTCTAGGGGAACACCGATTTTGACGCGATTGTTGCCCAGGACGATGCCATTCTCCGTCCGCTGGCCGCGCCCTCGCAACGTAAATACCAGGTCGAGGCGATAGGCTTCGGGATCGGGCAAGTTCTGCACCCGCCCATCGGGGAAAACCACTGGCACCGTACGGCTGACATTTTCCACTCGCACCACCTCCACCTGGCCGTAGGGCTGGTTGCGGATGATCAGGTCAGCCTTCTGCCCCGCCTGAAAAGGTTCCATAGAGCGGCTGCTGATCCCGCGCACGATCATATCCACTTCCACCGGCAGCGTGGGGCCACCTCCCACCTGGACGACACTGCCCGCCTGCCGACCCGGAAAGAACAAGACGGCGACAATGGCCACCACCACAATTGCCAGAGCTCCCAGATCCAAGAGGCTGACCTTTCCCAAAAGCCGCCCCTGCTCGTCAATGAGCCGCATATCACCTCTCCTCGCACACCCTGTCTTGATTCTAGGCAGGTTTGTTCTCCAAGTGGCTTTCTCGCCCTAAGGGATCCAGGCTAGGGCGCTGCTGCCCAGCGGTAGGCGGCGTTCCCGCCAGCGGTGCGAACCACTTTGTCCATCAGGAATGGGCAGCCCGTCCTGCAAATCCACCAACCACACTTGCGAGGCCATGATGGCTTGCCCGCTACGGCTAAGGGGAGCCGAGGGATCCGGGATCCCTGGGAACGGTTCCAAGAGCGTGTAGGCCAGCATGCGTCCATCCGGGGAAATGCTGAAGTCCAGATCGACGGGATAGGTGGCTCGAACCACCTCTATGGCGTTGCCTGCTTCAGTGCCGAGCGTTATCGCCAGCAGGCGGGGCGACTCGGTGTAGCTGGGGGAGTCCATCGCGACCTCGCCAACAGAATAATGCTCCGCACCGCTAACGTGAGAGACCTCACTGACCAAGGCGTAGAAGATGGGCGCCCGCGGGGAAAAAGCCCCTTTCAGGATGGATCCCTGGGTTCTCAAAATCTCCTCGCTGTTGCCGGTATTGCTGACGATGGAGAGGCTGCGGGTGTAGTCGGGATTGAAGCGCAGCAAAGCCCCGAAAGCCCCATCGGGGCGGATGGCTAAGGTTTGGCCGAACTGGGCTAGAAAGCTCTCCGCTGCCGCCCGTGGATGCAAGGGTACGATCCCCACCCCCTGTCCCTGCGAGATGAGCAGGCTGCTCTCATCGGGGCTAATGAAAAAATCTCCCCCCACCGCCGTATCCAGCTCTAGACGTTCAAAGGGATCCCGGCTCGTTTTCTGGATCCACAGCTCCGTCTGGACGGCAGCCATGGGATCCCGTTGCAGCGGGATCCGCTCTGCCACCACCAGTTCCCCCGTCGGCGAGACTTGGAAGCGCAGGTTTTGGTAACCCTGATGATCCAGCAGCAACCGCGAAGACAGATCCTCCAGATCCAGCCGGTACAGATCCTGGTGCTGTAGGTTGGTGGCCGTGGCGAAATAGTACACGAAGCGGCCATCAGCACTGGGCTGCATTTGGGTTACCTTGACCCCAGCTGGAGTCAGCAGAGTAGCGGCTCCCGTCTCCAGGTTGAACAGAAACATTCGCCCTCGCTGGGCAGGTTCGGTGCTGATCCCCAGCAACTGCCGATCCGGCGTGCGGAATTCCCCCTCAAAGGGCTGGGCCATGGGCTGGCCCCGTTCATCCACGGCTGCCTGCAGGCGCACCCGGTAGGTCTGGCCGTAAGGGGCTGGTTCTGTCAGCGTCCAAAAAAAGCGGCGACCCAGCTTGCGCATTCGGCCTGGCAGAGGGGGCTGGATCTCCAAATGCTCTTCAACACTGACGGGATCCATCGGGCGGTTGAAGGTGAGCACCATCTGCACTTCTTGCGCCCCCACCCGTTGCTGTTGCCAGTTAAAGTCCCGCACGTAAGGAGCTGTGTGGTTGCCCAACACCACCAGGATCACCCCGATGGCCAGGTTGCAGAGGGTGATCCCGGCCACCCAGCGATCCAGAGGCTGTGGGAACCACCGCGTCAGGGTTGCGCGCCAGTAAGATCCCGACCGGGCAGACATCTGACTCATAGGTTACAAACAACAGACAGGTATGGGCAGCCAGAACTTGGGGAGCATGACTCTAGTCAATAATAAGCTCAACTATACTGAAAATAATGTATAATGTGTTCAGTATGGATTACTACCAGTTGATCTTTCTGTTTACTTTCGAGTCTGCCAACATGGTAGCCAAAGCAAAGCAGAAAATTGGTAGTAGGACGACACGGAAACTGCGCTTTGGGTATTCTACTCAAAGCTTTGCGGGATACCGCCATTCTGTTTGGAAACAAACAGAATGCTATCGCTGCATAGTTGAACAGTGATGTTCAGCAGTGTTCAGCGTAAATGTATCAGCTGCCTATTGCAGCATCAAAAAAAGAAAGTCTTCTAGGTTGGTTAGGAAGGTCAGCACCTCAGCGGTTGTTCGTTCTTCATCTGGGGATCCCAACTGGACGGCCTGTTGAATCAGCTCTCGAACCGGCGTTGGTCCTTGAAGCAGTGGCGCCAACCAGCTCACTTTCTCGGCAGGGATGCTGATCCGCCCGTGGGTGGCCCCTGTCCACTGCATTTCGTAGGGCCGCTTCTCTTGCAGGGCTTTGCTGTACTCCTGGCGAAAGCGGGGGTTGTCCATCAACAGGGGATTGAATTGTACGGATCCCGACAGCCAATCTTCGTCACTCCAAGGCAGCACCGGCGAAGAGCCGGCATGCTCCGCCCAAAAGTCGATGAGGCGATGGACAGGGCGAAGGAGTTCATACAGATGCAGCCGCTCCATGATGCTGAGGGTTGCCAACCGCTGCCGCACAAACTCAGGCACCTCTTTAAACAAAGACTCCACCGACCAGTCGGGCCTATCCACCAAGCTCAAAAAGCTCAACCCCGCCTGCTGCAACATGCGAAACAGGTCGGGGATCGTGAACCCCTTGTCGTTGGAGAGTAGGTAATTATTCATAATGGCCGCATCTTCGGCATAGTTGGCCGGGTTCCAGAGCACCGCCTGGGCCACTTCTTCCCGAAGGGATCCCATGAACTCCCGCACATTCTTGGCCCCTACTGCTGGCGGAACGTCAAATTGCCCCACCTTTTGCAACCCCTCTTGCAGGCGGAAAAACACCTGCCGTTGATAGCGGCTGTGGAGATTGGCCCGGATGATGCCATCGGGCTTGAGGACATTTTTCATGGCCCGCAGGCCCTCGGTGGGATCCTCCAGCAAATACAAAACATCATTGAGGCTAATGAAATCGAATTGGATCCCCAGACGCTCCAGCTCCAGCAGATTGAGGACATAAAATTCGGCATCTGTGAAGCCGTGGTGGCGCAGGCGTTCCTCGGTAAGCTTGACCGAAGCCGGAGACAGATCACAGGCAACAATCTGGGCCCCTGGATTGGCCTCGGCCATCATCAACGTTTCCCAGCCGGAGCCACAGCCGGCATTCAACAACACCTTGCCCTCTGGCGGGACGATGGTATGGGTGCGCAGGTACTGAGCCGTGGTATAGCTCATCTTGAACATCTCCGGCAGGGCATTGCGAGCCGTCTGCGAGAGGGGCACATTGGGGTAGGGCAGAGCCTCGTAAAGGCTCAAGGCTCGTTCCGAAGCGGAGAGGGCAGAGCTGGCCATGGGCAGGGGAAAGGCTCAACGGTTCAACTTATGATTGAGTGTAGCCCTGTTCGCGACAGCCTCAGGGATCCGCAAAAAACTTGCCATGGCTACTGCTTCCTTGCCCCGTCGTCGCTCTCGCTTCTCCCTGGCAGGCACTCTGGCCGCCGTTGGGGGGGCGTTTCTGTGTGGGATCCTGGTGGTGCGGCTGCAGTTGCCGATGCTGGAGCGGATCAATCTGGGAGAATTGGAAAATGCCGAGGCCCGCAAAAACCGCAACATTGCCCTGGCCAATACGCTGGGGTGGCTGGGCTACCGCAACTTGGGGGCTTCCTGGCTGTGGCTGGAGCTGATCCAGTACTACGGGGATGCACCGGCTCGCACCCTGACTGGCTATGGCCTGGCCTACGACTACTTCGATCACATGCTGCGGCTGGATCCCCATTTCCTCTTGGGCTACCGGCTCTCTAGTTTGGTGTTGGCCTATCGGGCTGGCCAGCCGGAAAAAGCCGTCGAGATTTTGGATCGCGGCTTGCAGCAGTTCAACCCCCAAAACAACCCTGACGCCTGGCGACTTTATGTGGATCGCGCCCTACTTAACTTTATGTTTCTGAGGGATGCGGAAGCGGGCCGCAATGACTACTACCAAGCCGCTGCCTGGCGAGAGCAGGTGGGCCTGCCTGGAGATGAATTTCGCCAGTTGGGGGATAACATTGCCCGCAGCCCCCTCAGCCGCCGTTCCCAATTCGATGTTTGGCTGAGCGTGTTTAACTCCACCACCGACCGGGATACCCGCCTGTACGTCCTGGAACAACTGGTCCAGTTGGGTACCGTGCTGCAAACGCTGCCCACCGGAGAGATCGAGATCCTGCCCCCTCCTCTGCCCGACTTCCCCGACGAAGAACCCTATCGCTTGCGCCTGTGATTTGATCCGGGGGACAAAGATTGCGCCCTAGGGCTGTGACGTTGCCCCAGAAGGTGAGCTAAACTCTAACCCAAATTAAGCCAACCCAACGGGCCGACTCTTCAAGAGCCGCAGCTTTCCGCTGGAATCCGCTGGAAAAGTTTGCCTCTCTCACGTGGAGAGTAGCTGGCCCTGCTGACTTTGCAATGAGAAATTGCAATGCGAAAACAGTGGCCAGCCCCGTAGCAAGTCCTGGAGACGGCCTGGGGTTCCGGTTGGTTCCCGAAACTTCCCTATCTTATTATTTCTTAACTTTTGTTCTTGTTCTGCACAATAGGAGTGACCCCCATGACCTCAAGAACTTCCCTTCTGATGACTGTGGCTGTCCTTTCGGGCAGTTGGCTTGTTCTTCCAGCGGCAGCACAATCTTCCGGGACGGCCCGGGTGCGGTCGGTGGTAGATGGGGACACCTTTTGGGCGGACTTGAACGGCAGGCCAACCCGTTTCCGTCTGGCCTATGTGGATGCGCCGGAGCTGACCCAAGGGCGCTGGGGGCGGCTATCCCAAGAGGCTTTGCAAAACTTGCTCCCGACGGGATCCCTGGTGCAGGTGGATACCCTCTATGTCACACCGGAAGGGCTTCACATTGCCCAGGTGTACAACGCCGATGGTTTGGTGAATTTGGAGATGTTGCGCCAGGGTCAGGCGGTGGTTTACGAGCGCTTTTTGCACGGGGCCAATCGGCAACGCTACCTAGAAGCCCAAGAGGCGGCCCAAGCGGCGCGGTTAGGCTTCTGGCAGCAACGCAATCCGGTGATGCCTTGGGAGTTTCGGGAGACGGCCACGCAAACCTCGGCCTTTGCGGGGGTCAATGTTTTGGATGGTTCTTTGATTCGTGAAAATCCGGCGGCGGCTGCGGGTGTGGGGATTGCTACTGCGGTGGTGATGGTGGGTCTGAGCAAGGTGCTGTGGAGAAAGCCCAGCCGACAGAGGGTGAGCATCCGGCAGATGGAGCGGGATCTGAAACAATTGCAGCGCAGCCTGACCACAACCCTGGCCAGTCGCAAGCAACTGGAACGGCGGTACGACGAAATTTTGCAAAAGGCCGAAGATTGGTTTGTCAGGGCTGAGAAAGCCAGCCAACAGAACCAGGATGACCTTGCCCGCGAGGCTTTGGTTCGGCGCAACCAGCACATGAGCGCAGCAGAAGCGGTTCGCAAATCTTTGGATGAAGTTGAAGCACAGGTGGCAACCCTTCGCGAAGGCATTTCCCGCCTGGAAAGCCAGATCTCGATGGCCAAGCTGGAGCGGGAGATGAACAACTAACGCCAACGCGATCCAGCCCAACTCTTCCTTGGGAAAGGGGATCCCCGGATCCCCACAGTCGGGCTAAGGCAAGGACGGGGGCAGACTTTGCAGGATGGTGCGGACGACTGCGGCCGAGTTGAGCGCTGCTGTTTGAAAAAAGCTCAAGAAATCCGTATCGTCCCCTGCATCGCTAACCGAGCGCACCAGCAAACAAGGGATCCCGGCTTCTTGCGCTACTCGCACCACGGCTGCCCCTTCCATCTCCACCACCAAAGCGCCGGTGCGTTCTCGGATTTGTCGGCGTAGGTCTGCGTCGGCCACAAACACATCGCCGGTGGCCACCAAGCCTTGATGGATGACGGGATCCCGGCCTTGTAGGGGGTGGAGAGGGATCCGCTCGGGATGGGCCACAATCAGGTCGTAGAGAGCGCTATCGGCTTCTGCCAAGGGGTGGCGCAACTCGGGAATAAAGTCGATCCCCAAGACAAAGCCCTCGGGTCGTCCGGTGCCAAAGTCGTGCTCAATCGCCGCATGGGCCAGCACCACATCTCCCATGTGCAGGTGATCGGCCAAGGCCCCGGCCACACCGGTAAAAATGATCCCCTGCAAAGGGAAATGGGCCACCAACAGAGCCGCCGTGGTTGCCGCCCGCACCTTGCCCACCCCACCTTGTACCACCACCACCGGTTGCCCCGCCAGGGATCCCTGGTGGAACTGTCGCCCCAGATGGGTATGGATGGAGCAGGTTTCCATTGCTGCGGTGAGCATGGCCACTTCCTCGGGCAGGGCTCCAAGAATACCAATGGCTTTCTGGGGGAGATGAGATGGAGATTCCATAGAGCTTCCCTCAGGTTCTTCGAAAGACTTTTGAACAGGCTCTCTCTCCAGTTGGCGGGGGGGGATCGCTTGCCCTCACCTGTCCGGCCACTTAGTGAACCATTGCCAACGGTTTCATTCTCGCCTGAGTTGAGGATCCCAAAGCGATGACCGGATAGGTCGGAGTCTTAGGCGGTATAGCGGTATAGTTGAGGTGGTTGGATAGGGAATAGGGGGAAGACCATGGTCTACAGTGAGCCGCTCATGAGCACCTTTAACCCTTCGCCAGAGGTTTTTCCAGAGCCCCTTCGCTGCGTTGAGGTTGTCTCGGCGGTGGTTTCCAGCCTCAAGGAGGATGCCGCCTACGAGAACCACGAGCAAGGTCACACCTGGAAATTCACCTACGGCACGGCAGAAGTGTTCGTCCATCTGAGCGGCGAATCCCCAGAAGACACTCTTTTGGTATGGTCTCCCGTTCTCTCTCTGCCGGTGGCAGAACCGGCCAAGCTGATGCAGAAGCTCCTGGAGAAGAATTGGAGCGACACCCTAGAGGCGCGCTTTTGCATCTGGAACAACCAGGTGGTGCTGAACCACTACCGCACCTTGGAAGGGATCACAGCGGGCGAAATTTCCCGGGCCATCACCATTGTGGCCAGCTTGGCCGATGAATATGATGAGCCCCTCCAGGCGGAGTTCCCCAAAGTTTAAGGTCTGGCTTTGCCAGGATGGGATCCCAGGGATACTGGCTCCCCTACCGCGTGGCCTCTGGGGCCCGGCAAATGGAGCAGGATGCCTGGCTTCTGCAGCGGCTGCGCCATGACCCTCACCCCTGCCTGCGCTTTTATGGCTGGGATCAGCTTACCCTCTCGCTGGGACGGCACCAGGTTTGGCCAGATCCCCTGCCAGGGATCCCGATTGTGCGCCGACCCACGGGGGGAAGGGCGGTGCTCCATCAGGCGGCTGAGGATGCAGCAGAGCTGACCTACAGCTTGGTGTTGCCCCTTTCTTACTTGCAAGCCAGGTTGCCCAGTTTGCAGCGGGCCTGGGTGTACGACTTCTGTTGCCGCTTTTGGGTGCAGGGGTTGGCGGAGCTGGGCATTGCCATAGATGAGCCCGCTTTTGCTCACGGCCGAAGCCACCGGGATCCCGGCTACCGCAACAAGACCAGTTGCTTTGCCTCCCGTACCCGTGCTGACTTGAGCTGGCAGGGCAAAAAGCTGATGGGCAACGCCCAACTGTGGCAACCTTGGGGGATCCTGCAACAGGGATCCCTCCTATTGCAACCCAATCTAGAGCTGTGGGAACGGTATCTGCCCGGCTCGCAGGTGATTGGTATCTACGACATTTGCCCCACGGCGCCAGGGATCCCTGCTTTGATCGAACATTTTCTCCAGGCCGCCCGGGAGTGCTTTGAAGTGGAATGGCAAGAAGAAGCCTGGCTCCCTTGGCCGGACTGAGGGCCGGTTGCTGTTAACAATTACTAGCAACAAGAAGCGGCTTGTCTCAACCGTTCCCCAACTCCCCTCTCTCCCTGGGAAAAGGACTGCCAGTCTAGCCGAGACAGCTGTGCTAGAACCTAGGCAGCGCTCAGCCAGGTAAGCCATGCCGAAAGTTTGGGCGGCAGTTTTGCTAGTTGTATCCCTGGTGCCGCAGCCCGCTTGGGCCATTACCCTTGAACAAGTGCCCAACCCCCGCCGTCAGTATGGAGGGTGGGTTTCCGATACCGCCAACATCCTCAGCAGCAGCACCGAAAACGAGCTCAACCGTCTTATCACTCAGCTTGAGCAGCGCACCAGTGCCGAGATGGCGGTGGTTACCGTGCCGAATACTCAGGGATATGCAACACCAAAAGACTTCACCACGCAGCTATTTAACGCAGCTATTTAACTACTGGGGGATCGGCAAGGCAGGCCAAAACAACGGGGTTTTGTTTCTCATCTCGGTAGGGGATCGGCGGGTGGAAATCGAAACGGGCAGGGGCCTGGTCGCTATCCTCCCCGACAGCCGAGTCCAGCAGATTATCGACCAGCAGATCCTGCCTCGGTTTCGCAATGGGGATTTTGATGGCGGCACTCTGGCGGGGGTGCGGCAGTTGACCTCGGTGTTGCAGGGCCAGCCCGTTGCAAATGTTCCTGCGGCAGCTTCTGGAGTTACCACCTCAACGATTGCAACTTCTTCTGGGGCAGTGGCCCAGGGCATTGATTCTTCCCTGGTGGAAGGGATCCTGCTGCTGCTGGGGATCATCATTTTGGGACTGGGGTGGCAGCGCTCTCGCATGCCCGTCTCTCTAAGGGCTGAGCGAGGGGGAAGACAAGTCCTCTCCCTGACACGCAGAGATCCAAGAACAGGTGCTGTGCTCTCTTCGGTTCAGAGCGACCCCATTCGTCTCTTCCTCTATTCGGGATCCCTCTGCCTTGGCGTGTTCCTAGGATTGTCCAGCGGCAACTGGCTGGGGTTCGCTCTGCCGGTTGTGGCTGCTATGGCCACTGACGGCACCTTGGGCCGGAAGCGTGGGATCCCTTTTCAGCCAGTGGTCTGTCAAGCCTGTGGTCGACCCATGCGCCCAATCCAGCCCCAGCTTCTGGATAAGTACCTTCCCCAAGAGCATCGCCTGGCCAGGAGCCGCGGCAGAGCTCGCTACTACGGCTGGTTTTGTCCTACCTGTCAAGGAATAGCTGTGGTTGTGCGCGAAGGCACGCTCTCCCGACACCTTTACTGCCCTCGGTGCCAAGCCCTCACCCTCGACCTCACCACACAGGTTCTCAGGAAAGCCACCTATGCCTCCAGCGGTTTGAAGTTGGAGATCCTGACCTGCCCGATTTGCCAATACCGCCGTGAGAGAGAAGTTGTGATCCCGCAGCTCAGTAGGGATTCGAATAGGAGTTTCGGGGGTAGGAGTTTCGGGGGCGGCAGAAGCAGCGGCGGCGGAGCGGGCGGCAGTTGGTGAGACCCAACTCTAGAGATTTCTCTATCGATCTGAAAAAGGAGTCGGGCTTCTCTTAAATCCGCCAGGACAGTACAGTGGTAAGGGAGCAGCAATAGAAACTGGCTAAGGACGGATCTCTCATGACCCTCGGAGAAGGCGTACAACTGGTTACGTTTGTGGTGCTATCGGCGATGGCCATTGGCTTCGCGCTAGGCGTGGTTTGGGCCCCCAGCATTGTCTATTCCGGTTTTCTGCTCGGGGGCGTTTTCCTGAGCATGGCCGGGTTGTATCTCCTCTTGAATGCCGATTTTGTGGCCGCAGCCCAAGTTCTGATCTACGTCGGCGCGGTTAATGTGTTGATCCTGTTTGCCATCATGTTGGTGAATCGGCGCTACAACTTTGCTCCTCTGAAGCTGGGCTGGCTGCGCAACGGAGTGACGGCGGTGGTCTGTTTGGGTCTGTTTGCCCTTCTAGCCGCGATGGCTTTGAACACCCCTTGGCCGCTGCAGCCGATCCAACCTTTGAGCAGTGTGTTGGTGATCGGCGGCCACTTCTTCAGCGATTATCTTCTGCCTTTTGAGCTGGCTTCTGTTTTGCTGCTGATGGCGTTGATTGGGGCCATTGTCTTGGCGCGGCGGGAGTTTGTTCTTCCCCAAGCCGGAGAAGGGGATCTGAGCTTGCTGGAGCGGGCCCGACCCCAGCTGGAATCAGAGTCAGAACGACCGGCAGAGCTGGTGAGCACCCGCTAAAGCTGACTGCTCTCGGCCATAAAACCTAGAGCTTTCCCGAGGCCCCTGTCATTGTGTATCTACATGGAGCTCATCGCGATGTTGCAACTGCAGTTTTTCTTGGTGGTGGCAGCGATTCTTTTCTGCATTGGTATTTACGGATTGATTGTGAGCCGCAATGCGATTCGCGTCCTGATGTCGATTGAGCTGATGCTCAATGCGGTGAACCTGAACTTCATGGCTTTCTCCAACTTTGTCGATTCAGCGATGATTCGCGGCCAGGTGTTCTCGGTGTTTGTCATCACTGTGGCGGCTGCCGAGGCCGCAGTGGGCTTGGCCATCGTGCTGGGGATCTACCGCAACCGCGCCACTATCGATATGGAGAGCTTTAACTTGCTCAAGTGGTAGACTTTTTCGATTGTTTAGTTTGTATCAAGGCAAGGCTGGCTAATTCAAGTGAAGGCCAGAATGCCTGAGTAGAGCAAAGCTCCCAAAACAGGCAGGAAAACCAGCAGACCCAGCCAGCGGGATTTATTCAGGCGGGGTGGAATGGCAAAGATCACCCAGATACCGAAGATCAAGTTGACTAGGGGAATGAAGAAGAGGATCACCCACCAGCCGGGTTTACCAGCAGCTCGACACATCACCCAGATGTTAGCAATCGGGATCCAAGCTAACCAAGCATTCGGCACGTTTAGCTTCTCTCCAATCACCATTAAGGTGTAGCTAAAGAAGGCGTAAAGGGCAACGGCAATCAGCCCTGGTAAAAGCTCATCCATCGTGACCCTCCCACATATTTTTTTGATATTTGCGAATGTCAACTCACTTGTCTCCAGCGTCTCTTTGGTGTCAGAGACAACCCTCGAATCTATACAGCTATAAGGCCAAACCGCAAGAAAACCAACTTTCCAAAGCTGTTCAGGAGCTACTCTGATCCCGCCCACAAAGTTAGCCAAAAGGGATCCCGTTGTCCAGACTTATCTGTCAAGTTTCATCAAGAATTCTGTCAAGTTTCATCAAGAATACAGATCTGACGAATAATCTCTCAAGCACGGGGGGGCAACGGCGGGCATTGGATCCCGGGAACCAGGGATTCCAGCAAGCCGCTACAGGCATCCCAGAGCAGCTCGATTACATAATGGAATCCAGCCTCACCCCCGTAGTAGGGATCCGGAACTTCTTCGTCAGAATGAGAGCGGCAATAGCTGCACATCAGGCGCACTTTCTCGGCATATTTTCCCTGGGGATCCAAGCTGAGAATGTCGCGGTAATTTTGTCGATCCATAGCCAGGATCAGGTCAAACTCGCGCAGGTCGGCAGGTCGAATCTGGCGGGCCTTGCCTTGTAGCTCTAGGCCATAGCATCGGGCTGCTTGTTGCATGCGCCGATCTGGGGGGCTGCCGATGTGATAGGCTGCCGTACCTGCTGAGTCGCAGATAATTGCTTCCTTATGGCCGCTGCTGCGCAAAAGGTGATTGGTGATGCCCTCAGCAGTGGGAGAGCGACAGATGTTGCCCAGACAGACAAACAGAAGCTTTTGGCTCATGACAATCTCAACAGCAGTAGAGAACTCCTCTCACCTTATAACAATGCCCATCTAATCTAATGGTTCTTTGGTCTGAGCATAATAGTTCTTCGTTCTGAGCGCAGAAGAGCACAGACGGCAACGAACGGTGTTTGCGAGCCAGTCTCATCTGCCACTGACGGGAACAGAGCGGATCCCATGTGCTGGCCCACCACGGGATGTATTCGCTCACAGCAGCAGAGTGGAGTCCTCCCTCATTTTCCACCAAGTTTCCCACCAAGAGCCGCTGCAATGATCTAACAGCAGCTATTGGGAAGCCTGTCGCTTTGAGCATCACAGGTCTAATCGAACCGACAAGGGATCCCCAGGCATTGCTGCAGCAGCTTCAGGTATTCTTGTCCCTCCATGAGAAAGGCACCAAAACGGGCCAGGTGCGGGTTCATCAACTGAGCGTCGAAGAGGCGAAAGCCCCGCTCTCGCAAGTGCTCCACCAACTTCACCAAGGCCACCTTCGAGCCGTTGGGGATGCGGTAGAACATCGACTCGCCGATAAACGCTGCTCCAAGGGCAATACCCAGGATCCCGCCTGCCAAGGTCTCTCCCTGCCAGGTTTCAAAGCTGTGGGCAAAGCCAGACCGGTGCAGAGCTGCGTAAATCTGCTTCAGCTCGGGGCTAATCCAGGTTTGGGGACGAGCGGCACAGCCCTCTACCACCTGCTCAAAAGCGCAGTTCAGCCGCACCTGAAAGCGACCGCTGCGCACCAAGGGCCGCAACGAACGAGGGCAGTGAAATCGCTCATCGAGGGGGATCACCGCGTGCTGGTCGGTGCTGTACCAAGCCAGGGATCCCGCCTTTTCGTCGGCCATCAGGAAGTAGCCTTGGGCATAGCCTGCCAGAATGGTGGCCAGATCCACCTGCATTGCCTCAGTTGCGCTCCTCAAGATTGCCATTCTGCAGAGAGGCTGGCAAAATCCCCCCGATTGGCCCTGGGGTGACAATCCACACAGGCGCTCACCCGCACAGGAGTGGGAAACTCCACTTGCAGATGCAGGGCACGGAAATAGCGAGAATCTGCCAAGCGATAGGGCACCTGTTCCCCCTGTCGCAGGGGCCGGGAGTTGGGCCGCAAATAGCCCCAGGCCAGTTGTAAAGCCACACCGCTCAGGGGCTGGATCTGCTGGCCATAGTGGTTGGGATCCTGCAGCAGCCGTCGCCAGGTTTCGGTGGGCAACACTTGGGCGGGCAACGCCACATGGCAACTGCCACAACTGCGCACATATTGAGCTTGCTCCAGTTGGGCTTGAGTCAGGCCCTGCTGGGCTTGTGCTCCCAGGTTCTGCGCTGATCCCGCCAGCAGGGATCCCATAAACCCGGCCAGGATGACTACCATGCTGCAAATCCAAAACCGCCGGCGTCGTCCTTGCAAAGGAGCCATGCTCTCACACCCACTGCCCATGCTTTCCCACTCTAGACCCACTCTAGGTCGTGTTGATCTTATGTTAGGATAGAGAGAATAATTTATAGAGGAAAGAGGATGAAGTTGGTTTTTTTAGATGAAAACAAATGGCAGAAG